>JABEUN010000089.1 GCA_013044385.1 Acidimicrobiaceae bacterium | reverse complement strand
GGTTTCCTAAACCGTGTGCGCAGGTTCGAATCCTGCCGGGGGCACCATATTGAGGCAGTTCATTGCTTTGCTGCTTGAAGTTGTAGCACCGAGCACCTCGCGCCCTAGCTCATGCTCGCTCAGGTGCCTATTTGGAGTTTTGGGTGCCTGAAGCCTGCACTCAACGGGCATGGCCTCAGATAACAATTGAGGGTTTGTCAATGTACAACCTACTACTTCTTGCCAATACTTTGCCTGGGAGTGTTCCGTGATTCTTGTGGGAGGAGTAGTAGGTCCGAGCTGGCCGCCTTTTTTGGTGTTCAAGTCGCGAATCTTCACGAAGGCTAGAGGCTTAGCCGAGCCCGGATAGAACCCGCGAGCCTAACGGAATTTGAGCTACATTCCCCTGTAGGGCGCTGCCTAGCTTCGGCTGGTCCCTGGTAGAAGGTCCTTCAATTATATGGTTCAGTTATGGCCGATATTAGTTTTCTAGCTTTGGACGACTTAGATGGCATGTGACGCCTTCCAACTGATACCGTGACGGATCCTTGGTAATGGAGTATCGTAACGCTAGGGAGTTTGCGGCGGGCCGAAGGTAGGCGCGCTCAAGGGGAGGGGTGTGAGCCACATGGCTGATGAGTCTATTATTCCTGGAAAGTTGGCGGCGACGGAGGTGGAGCCCGAAGTCATGATGCCTTCGTCCTCGAATCGTTTGCGTCGAAACTCGCTTGGGATTATTGACATCTCAGCCGCAACGATGGCAAATATTGGACCTGCGATGAGTTTCTATTTCGGGTTCGGTTTTTTAGCTGTTACCGCAGGAGTGGCTTCACCATTGACGATTGTCGCTGCGGGAATAGCAATCGCGTTTCTTGCCAATACTCTCGCTGAGTTCTCGAAAGCCCAGCCATCTGCAGGTGGGTTTATCACGTTCGTCGGAAGGTCTTTTGGAGGCACGAGCGCGGTCGCGACCGCAATATTAGTTGGCGTTGGTTATATCGTAGCAATGGCGTCTGTTATTGCGATATCAGGTGGCTTCCTGTCTATAACACTGCAGCGGTACTTGAGCTGGAATATTCCTTGGGGAATATTTACTGTGATCCTTACGGTGGGTGCCGTATTCCTGATGATCAGGGGGGTTTCGATCTCAACAAAGGTGGCAGGATTCTTCTTTGCCTTTGAAATTACTGTTCTGATTATTGTATCCGTAGTGGCCATCATCAAAGGTGGTTCGCACCTTTCACTGACGCCGTTCGAGCCTAGCCATATTACCAATGGAATGACCGGACTAGCCGCCGGCTTCCCGTTGGCAATCTACCTGTTTATCGGTTGGGAAAACTCGGCTGCCCTGGCTGAAGAGACTAATGACCCGAGGCGAAATGTTCCAAAGGCTGTGTTTGCCTCAGTTGCGATCATGCTCGTAAGCTATGTGATCTTTGCGTACGCGACTGTAACTGGATTTGGTTATAACGTGACCAAGCTGGGTAATGCGCCGATTCCATTCATTTCGGTGGCAGACGGGACGCTCGGCATACTTGCCTTTTTGGCTTACTTAGCGGGAATGACCTCCACCCTGGGGGCGCTAGTGGCGGGTACGAATTCTCAGGCCCGACTGATCTTTTCCGCTGGTAGAGAGGGTCTGTTACCCAGCTGGATAGGAAAGGTGGACAAGGATCGAGGCACGCCTGTCAATGCGATCTTTGTCTTCGTTGGAATCGCCGTTCTTCTGATTGGTGGTTGGGCGATGTTCCATGTGCTTGGCAGTGGAACTATGGATCCGATCAATTTCTTCGCAGAATCGTCGACGATGGGAACGATCCTGGTGCTGGTGGTCTACCTGTTGGCAAACCTTGCTTTACCGGTGTACTACAAGAAACACAGGCCGGCCGAGTTCAATTTAATCAAGCATGGTGTACTGCCTGTACTTGGTGCTCTTTCGATTGTCGTACCTCTTTACTATCTAGCAAAACCTGGTCAGCCTACGCCGTACGACTGGTATCCATATGTGGCGCTAGGAGTAATAGTGTTAGCTGTGATCTATGCGGTAGCTTTGGTACGGTCTAATCCTTCTATTGGCGATCGTGTTGGTTCAATCGTCGCAGATGAATGAGATACTTCTCTCATGGTGTGTGCCGTCCTTTAGTTGATGCTGAAACCATCTTCAAGCGAGATCGCTAGTTGTTGCAGGCGGGACTCGTTGCGAAGCTACTGGGGTTAGCCAATGTCGGTGGTACCGACGGCATATCTCAACGCGACGATGTATTCTAACTGTTTGCGTGCTCCTGGAACTAAGACGATGTTCTCCCAAGTCGCGGATTTTTGAGCTGCCGATTGAGGACTGTTCTTGCGATGATGATTGGAGTCGGAGCAGAGGCGAGCTCTGGATTGGAGTGGACCTATTGTGGGGACTCTGGTCGCTTTGAGCGAGGCGGTGGTCTCGGATGAGGGCTGAGCCCGAGGTCGCAGGTATGTCATCTCATAGACCAGATCGCAAGATCGGGCCTTGACGGAGACCGAAGGGGAACATAGCGGTTGGCGACTCGTGCTGATCGGAACGTTGGTCTCTGCCATTGGCAGTGGACTCACACTCCCATTCCTTGTGGTGTATCTGCACAGTATCCGTCACATGAGTCTCCCTCTAGCAGGTGTGGTAGTCGCGTTCTCTGGGTTGACCGGGCTGGTAACAGGTGCGCTTGGTGGGATCTTGGGCGATCGTCTTGGGGTGGGTCGTCTCCTTTTGGGGGGTTTGCTGGTCTCGGGTGTTGCAACTGTGGCATTAGCCGATGCTCGTACGCCAGTATCTGCAATGATTGTGGTCGCTCTTGTAGGCGGAGGAGAGTCGGTCACCTGGCCGGCTCTCAATGCCTTGGTGGCTACCCAGGTTGCAAGTGCAAACCGTCCGAGAGCCTATGCATTACGATTTGGCGTTCTCAATGCTGGTATCGGTATCGGAGCCATAATTGCAGGGTCGGTAGTCTCGTTACACCGAGCAGCCAGTTTTGAGCTCATCTACGTCATCGATGGCTTTACAACGTTAGCTTTCGGCGTGATCATCGGTTTTGGCCTGCGTCGAAGTCCCGGGTTTCGTGCACACAGTTCAGCAAGGCTGGAGGATCATCGGATATCAGCCGGCTATCGAGAGGTGCTGGCAGATCGCCGTTTCTTGGGTTGGCTGATCGTCACATCGCTCTTTGCCTTCTTTGGATATGCGATGATCGATGGTGGGTGGGCGGCTTATGCGACTGTCATCGTCGGGGCTACTCCGAGGATTGTGGGAATCGGTTTCGCTGCAAATACCGGAGTGATTGTGGTCTCTCAGATGTTTGTGGTGAAGTTGACCCGTAGATGGCGTCGCAGTCGTATGCTCGCTGGCGTTGGAGTGGTGTGGATGTTGGCCTGGCTAATGGCTGGACTCGCCGATATCTCCGGTTTGACTCATCTAATGGCGGATATCGGACTTGTGCTTTCGTTAGGGATATTTGGATTTGGAGAAACGCTGTTAAGTCCTGTTGCCGGGGCACTGCCGAACGATCTTGCGCCTGAGCATCTCCGTTCTCGCTACAACGCGTTGAGTTCTACGGCCTGGTCGGTTGGGTCAATTGCTGGACCACCTATAGCGGGCCTGATGTTGGCTAGCTCGATTCCGATTACCTGGGTAGTATTCGTATTCATTGGATCGGCAATAGCTGGCATCGTCGGACTTCGTCTCGGCCGAATACTCCCAGAAGAGGTGGAACGACCTTTTTTGGAATGATTGCCAATTCATTCACATCATTTGCGGCTGAAATATCCGCATGCTTCTGAGTACAAGGTATTTGGCACGCATCTCTTGTTAGGAAATAAAGAATTTTAGACGCGCTTGACGTTGGCAATCATGGCATCAATTTGTTCGAAGAGTCGAGCCATTCCTTTTTATGTGCAAGTTAGCAGACTGACCCATGGCAGTCTCGGTTCATTGTATTCGGAGCATTCGGTGGCATCGAATTTAATGGGCTCTTCGGGTATGTGTAGGGAGACAAGCTTTGAGTGCCTGACCAACTCTGCGACAGTGATTGATAGAGCGAGGGGCCCCGTAAGACATTGAGTTGTGACACAAAACACTCAGAGTCCCTCATGATCACCGACACTCTGCGGATCTCTTACATTCTGCTCGGACCTGCTGAGATCACTCTCTTCGGAGTGATCAACCAACTGGGAGACCGCCTGGTGGCGGTCATTGAGACCAAGGATTCTCCAGCGACCTGCAGTAGCTGTGGAGGTCGGACTCTTGCCAAAGAGCGATGATGGGTGACCTTGGCGGATCTTCAAGTTTGTGGCAGAGCACTCCAGCTCAGGAGGTGAAGCGTAGATCTCAGAGCCCAAATTCTTGCCGATGGGCCACAATTCTTCACTGGAGGTGTTAGGTTGCAACCAGAGACGCGGGAGCTGATTCAGCTGAGAGGGTGTGATTTACGCACCGACCGCCATACCTGATCCGGGTAGTGCCGGCGGAGGGAGTTCGTAAAGTGGGAACAGTTGCTCCTAAGTTCTATCTGGTTGGAGATGATCCATCGATTCGGGTGCCAGTGCGTCGAGTTGAAGTCGGTGAGATGAATTCGGATGGCGAACCGATCACTATCGATCTTTACGATACCTCAGGCGAGAGTATGGAGTCGGGTTCGTCCCTTCCAGCACTGAGGGCTCAGTGGATCGACGACCGCCACGACACCTCCATGGGGTTCCGAACCTCAGCGATAACGGGTCGAGATATCGTAGTTCGGCGCGCAGTTGAGGGATCTCTCCCAACTCAACACAGCTACGCAAAGAGGGGACTGGCAACGCCCGAAATGCACTTTGTGGCGCTGCGCGAAGGTGTGCCTGTTCAGGTCGTGCTGGACGAATTAGCCAATGGTAGAGCAGTTCTACCCGCGAATGTAAATCACCCCGAGTCCGAGCCAATGATCATCGGATCCCGATTTCTGGTCAAGGTGAATGCAAATATTGGCAACTCCTCGGTGTCGGCAGATATCGATACTGAGGTGGACAAACTTCTAACGGCAGTCATGTATGGGGCTGATACGGTTATGGACCTGTCTACGGGCCGAGACATCGTCAAGACTCGGGAGGCAATTCTTCGTCGATCGCCGGTGCCAATTGGAACGGTTCCAATTTATGAGGCGCTGCAGCGCGTCGGGGGTAATCCTAGGGAGCTGAACTGGGAGGCCTTTAGGGACACTATGGTCGCCCAAGCAGAGTCTGGTGTCGATTACATGACCATTCACGCCGGTTTGCGAATTGCTCACATACCATTGACGGTCTCTAGAGTTACCGGAATTGTGAGCCGTGGTGGCTCGATTATGGCGACATGGTGTTTGGCCCATCATCGGGAGAACTTCCTGTACGAGAACTTCCTTGAGATATGTGAAATTGCCGCAAGATTCGATGTAACGCTTTCGCTTGGCGACGGGCTGAGGCCCGGATCAATCGCGGACGCAAATGATGAAGCGCAGTTTGCCGAGCTTTTCACGTTGGGCGAACTGGTTGGTATTGCTCGAACTCAAGATGTCCAGGTGATGGTTGAGGGTCCCGGGCATGTACCTATCAATTTGATTGCCGAGAACGTCGAGAAAGAACGGGATTGGTGTGACGACGCTCCGTTTTATACGCTTGGACCGCTTGCAACGGACTTTGCTCCTGGGTACGACCACATCACATCGGCGATTGGAGCCGCTATCATCGCCAGCCATGGAACGGCAATGCTGTGTTATGTCACGCCGAAAGAGCATCTTGGACTACCGGATGCGGCAGATGTCAAAGCAGGCATGACGGCGTACAAGATCGCCGCTCATGCTGCTGACATAGCTAAGGGTCATCCAGCGGCGCTCGAGCGCGATTTGGCGCTATCTAGGGCGCGCTTTGATTTTCGCTGGGAGGATCAGTTTAATCTCGCCCTCGATCCAGCTGTCGCTCGCTCTTATCATGACGAAGCGCTTCCAGCTCCAGCAGCCAAGCGTGCGCATTTCTGTTCCATGTGTGGTCCGAAGTTCTGTTCGATGGCACTTTCGCGTGAGTTGCGCGAAGAGGCAGAAATTTCGATGAGAGTGAAGTCCTCAGAATTTATTCAATCTGGTGCAGAGATCTATCTCGCCAAAGGAGATTGAGGGCCACACTTTCCAGCTGCGGAATTGAGTCGGAGCTTCTGTCAGTAGTGAGCGAGCCCAAATGGCCCTAGTGGCCCTAACGTGTGGCGCTGCCAGCCGTAATCACCTTAGGCGATGCATGGAGGATCAGTCGATTCAACTTGACCTCCAAGTTGCGGCGGCTACTCCTCACCGAATCATTGAGCATTGTTTGACCTAACTGTTGAATTGTTGACGATGCTTGTGTCTGGGTCTCAACCAGAGATCGGCCCACATATGTCGTCCAGCGGATGTGGCGTACGGACTAAAAATTGAAAGTCCGAGTTAAGAGTGAACTCAGGGTACAACACTTCCAAAGTGACCTTCATTGATCCATAGTGGGCAGAATCATACTTTGAGGTCTGCCAATGTGAACGGACCGTCCACGTTGAGGAGTAGCGGAATCTGCTTAGGAAGGTACAGCGGTCTAAGTCAATCGCAGATTGTAAGTAGAGCCACTGGCCTTCCCGGAACCTATATGACTAGTGGGTAAGGGTTGGGTGAGCAGTGCTGGATTTCGGTAGCGGAGAACCACCGTTGCAATATGTCCAAGCCCCAAGGCACCCGTCTCTTCGTGCCATTGGGTAACTGGCTGGTTCGCAGCAGTCGTGATTATTAAACGGGGGTTGGAGTCGGTCTGCTCATGTTGACCAGAGTTCTTCAGGCTCTATACCCATGGTCTCAGGCAAGCAAAAAAGGAGGAAGGCGAAGAGGATGGCGGGTCCAAAGGTGAAATCAGCGGCGACCCCGAAGCTGGCGGACTCCTGAGCCAGCAGGCCAAAGCAGACGAGTCCGAGGGTTGCACCTAGCACGCCCGCGGCAATTTGCCATCCCGCCGTCGATGCACGCACGGTGGTAGGAAATAGCTCGTTGACTAGGGCTCCGGCGGCGGGGGTGAATATGCCCCCGGCCCCCACTCCGCTTAGATATCCAATGATGAGTAGCTTGGGGCTCCCCGAATAGGTAACGATGCCCGCAACTGCGACTGCCGCGATAGCTAGACCGGTCACTGGTCTACGACCTACATGGTCGGCGAGCCAGCGGCCAAGAAGTAGTCCTCCTAGTCCTACGACGCCGGCGGTAACGACCATGAAAGTTACCGCGGTACCCGAGAGGTGACGCACATTCTCTGCGTAGAGGAAGACGAAGCTGTTCGCTGGTCCGGTGATGATCGATACGCCGAATGCGAGGAGAACAATGATGAATAGGCGAGTCCGGTAAGGGAAAGCAATCAAGCCAAAGATCGTTGAAGAGTTGTTCGAATGCTTTATCAACTTGAATCGCTCAGGCTCGGTGATCCATCTGGCCGCAATGGGTAGGCAGAGCAGGGGGATTACGCAAAGAGCAAACAGGCCGCGGAAGCCAATAACGGATCCGAACTGTGCATTGATAGATGCTGCTATACCCGCCCCGGAGGCATATGACCCAGCTACGAGCGATACGGCCGAAGCTCGTGATGTCGATGATGTAGTCTCCGAAGCCATGACGATGCACAGGGAAATCACGGCGCTTAGGGACGGTCGCCCGAGTGCAAAGATGGCAACGAACCACCAGAAACTGGGGCTGGTCGACGCAAGTACCGTCAGGGCCAGACCACTTATCGCCGCCCAAATTAGGGTGGGTCTTCGGCCAAACCGATCTGCGGACGCAGCGATGGGGAGTCCGAACAGTGATGCTAGGCGACTAATGCCAAGACCGATCCCAATAGTGGTAGCGGAAATACCAGCCTGGTCGGCAAAGGTTGCACCGTTGTGGAGAACTCCGAATGCATGAGCGACACGTCCAAGGGCGGCTACGAGTCCAAACTGTCCGAAGCCAGCTGCAAGTGCGAAGAAGGAAGTTGCGAAAACCGATCGATTTCGCCAACCAGATATGTTTGGCTCGCTGACGCCGGTACTCATTGGAATTTCGTCGTAGTCATGCTGCAGCAGCCAGAGTGGAGTTTGGTTCGGACTCCCAGTGCAGCTCCCGATCGGCTCTCTTAGCGAACAAGGAAGTAATAACCTTCCGATGGCCTAATACGCGACTTGGCAGAAATGAGTTCCCAGACCGTCGGTTACCTCCCATATGGCCAGCTGCTTTAACCGCGGTAAGTCGTGCCGCAAACGCGGGAGACATTGCACTTTGCACCAAGTATCCGGAGAATACGGTTTCCAGAGCTGCAGCAGGTTTGGCTTGTGCGAGCTTCGGCGATCCGTGTGCGTGTTGGGCATGATATTGACAGAAACTGTTTGGCAAAGCAGCGTCTCCACGTTGTGATCGCAAAGCTACTTCCGTTTCGATGGGTCTGCGGAATCGTGGAATATTGTTTTGACTGGATTGTGATAAAAAAAATGGCAGTACCGCAAAAGTGCTGCGCTTGGCTTTTTGCCGTTGGGTGCGATGACACGAAGATTCTCCTCAGATGCCACTGGCAAACTCTGCCGCGCTCCATTGTTGATGTGGGTTCCAAATTTACCGGCCCGATAGGAAGGCAACTTAGTCGGGAGACTGAATGGATTTTCTAGACCTGAGCCACGTGTTCGAATTCTGAAAAGAGTGCGGTGAAGTATTTAGGTTGAGGGAGTTGGCGACTGGCGGGGTTCGCAGATCAGGTGTGCCGCTGCTTCTGCCAAGTACCTGTTTCAGCCTCGTGTTCATGGGTAGTGCGCCAAGCAGAATGGTGGCTGATCTGCGGCAATTTCTTGTGCTGAAGCGAATAGGGCCTTGCCAAGCTGCCCAATGCCACCTGGGTCTCGGACTTGATAGGGGTGGTCCGATTCGGCGTGAGGACAACTTGGACCATACCCTTCTCTTTCAAAACGTAACCTTTCCCTTCCGGTGGGGTCAAGAGCCCTCGACTACTTTGGACTCCAGCGTGTAGGAGCTTCCATAGTTAGCGATTTGTTGGGATAAAGGGTCATAAGGATTGGAAATCTGACGGAATCGATGGGATTGGTAGCGGTCACCTCCTTCCGCTGTGAATAGTGCATTTGAACTATGGCAAACTCAATTGGCCCTCACCGAATTGATCCGGGGAGAACCGTCGCAAATCTCGAGCAGGGGTCGGCTCCGACTTCCTCACCAGTGAACCGTGAAAGCGATCGTAGTGTTTCCATCCATCATTCTGAATTGGTATGCAGAAGCAGGGAATCGGCAACCTGCTCTCGCTTCAGTTGCGATCCTGCTACCATGGCCAGCCATGTGGATGAGTCGTCCCGCAGGCGCCCAGAGTAACTCACGCTGTGGGGTAGCAGGATACTTTTGCGCCAAAGGCGTCAAGATTCGGCGAGTGCGGTTCCGATTACTGGCACGTCTTTTGTTGTTTGCACCGGTCCTGTCTAGCTGTTCCTATATGGATACGCCGACGTTATCTAGAACACCTGTCATCACTATTGGCACGCTATACGCCCAGAGTGGCCAGTTCGCTGCATCCTCTCTGCCAGAGTTCGCTGGCCTCAAGTTTTGGGTTTCCCAAGTTGATCAACTTGGCGGTGTCTACGTGGGAGCACTCCGGAGACGCGTGAGGGTTCGACTCGTCAGCTACAACGATAGAAGTTCGGCGAAACTGGCGTCTAGCCTTTACCGGCGGCTTCTAACTGTAGACCACGTCGACTTTCTCATTTCCGATTTTGGCTCTGTCCTGACCGAACCGGCGCTAGCGCTTTCCATGCGAAGCCATGTCCTGCTTTTCGATCAAACTGGTACCGGACCGGGCCTCTTCGCCGCGAATAATCCTTATATCGTTCTTTGTGACCTACCGACATCTACGGTATGGCCACTTCCGTTGGCGCAGCTTCTACTGCATGAGCACTTCCACCGAGTTGCGATCATATACAGCAGGAATGAGTTCGACGGAGCACAGGATCAAACCGTTGCTGGCCTTTTGACTCAAAATGGCTACCCGCCGATAGCGAATATCTCGGTTGACACTAGCGAATTGCACTATTCGGGCTATCTCTCGACCTTGAAGCGCCTGAATCCCGATGCAGTACTGGAGTTCGGTTACCAAGGCAATGACATTGCGTTCCTAAATGAACTACTTAAGAGTTCAGTACGGCCGCGATTTGTCTTTACTGCATTTCCCGGTCAGCTGCATCAACTCCTTCAGGCGACGGTTGGAACTGCAGGTTTAAGCTATACCTTCAGTTATGCAGTGCCGCCCAAGGTTGTCCACCGATCGGTAACCACCGGTCTAACAGAAACTGGTTTCGCAACGAGGTTCCTACATCTGAAGTCAGGACCAGTTAATTTTCTGAATATTGCCGGGTACAACACCGGTCTGATATTCCAAGCGGCAGCGGCTGGGGCAAGTACCTTCAGCCAACTTGGGATGAGGGCTGAATTGAACGCGTTATCAGGTAATTTGCGCACTTTAGAAGGTATATTCCGTATCAATGCCGAAGGCGCACAGACGGGAGAGACCCCGGGGATATGTGAGCTTTTCCCGACCAAGGACGGATCGACTACGATTCGGAGTGTTGGTCCTGGGTCACAACCTGGTGGGCAAATTAAGCTTGGCGGATTTGGCTCCTGAGAGATTCTGAGAGTTCTGCCATACAGCATCTGATTGGCGCCAGGGCTTAGGTGATGCAACTGGGTTGTTTGGCGTCCCGTGGAAGGTATGTGGATGTCGAGTGCCGAAATCTATCCGGTCTATGAAGTTGCTTGGACGCGTTAGCTCGGCACGAGTTCCGAACATACGATGTTGGTCCAATAGCCTGACGGCGTTTGCTTATTGGACTGCTCGGTCCTGCAGATGTCGCCCGGTGCTAGTTCAGATGGTCCGCCCGATTCGGTATTTCCATGCTGGCGTTCGGACCACTATTCTCGCCGGATATTCTGGGGAGAAGTGGCAAACAACCTTCGTCCGGACCAGATTGTGGACCTGTTGCGTCGAGCAGTCAGAGAGAGGGTACTTCTACCAGGGCAATTGCTGAATCAGGACGAGCTAGCCGGACGCTTCGGTGTGAGTCGTATACCGTTGCGAGAGGCGCTTAGGACCTTGGTTGGCGAGGGTCTCGTGGTGATGCGACCGGGCTCAGGGGCTGTCGTGGCGCAACTTAGGGCCCAAGAGCTCGAGGAGCTTTTTGAAATCAGGCTCCAGTTGGAGCCACCCCTAGTGGGTTCAGTGGTCGGTCGAGTTAGCCAACACGATTTGGCCGAACTTCGTTCCCTACTCGACGCGATGGATGCGGTCGCCTCGTCTGACCTTGGTAAATGGGGCTCACAGCACTACCTCTTCCATCGTCGTCTATTTGAATTGTCTGGGCGAAAGCACGCAATTCGCCTCGTAAGTCAGATTCAGAATCTCGTTGAGCCCTATTCGAGGATCCATGCATCGATGGTCGGTACTGCTGACCATTCGCTTTCTGAGCATCGGGCGGTTCTTGAAGCACTGGAGAGTGGTGATCAAAGCGCCGTCGAGGCAATTGTTCGAGCAGGGATTTTAGGAGCAAGGAAGCGACTGCAAGACGCTGTAAATTCGCAAGATAAAGACGAGGATCCCCTCGCTGCGCTCATCGTAGACCGCAACTGATCGACAGATGTAGGTATCACGTTGCTGCGATACGTCCTTGACGGACTTTCGAACGGCGGAGTACTCGGACTTTCGACCATCGGTTTCTCCTTTTTCTGGCGAGTTTCGGGTGTCATCAACCTTGCACAAGGGTCGTTTGTCCTGCTGGGTGCCTTTATTACATGGTGGTTGAGCGACATCCGTGGATTTCCATTAGCTCTTGCAGCTGCTCTGGCGGTCTGTGTTGCTTGGTTGTTTGGATATGTACTTCAAACCAGGATGATTCGGATGCTCGCACCGGTTCCGGAGTACCTTGGCCTGCTATTGACCTTTGGAGTTGGCCTGGGAATTTCCAGCCTTTTGACCTTGGCCTTCTCAAGTGATTACCGCTCAGTCGCGTCAACATTTGGCAGCGCGGTTATTTCAGATGGTTCGCTGAACTTCTCACTGATAGGGATTGTCGGAATTCTCGCCTCCATCGGTTTGATTCTTGCGGGCGGACTGCTCTCCAGACGGACGCGCCTCGGCTTGGTATTATCTGCGGTGGCCGACGACCGAAGAGTGGCACAGATGGCGGGTCTTCCGGTTTGGAGTGCACTCGGACTGGCTGCAGGGGTCTCGACAGCATTGGCAGCGTCTTCAGGTGTATTGATAGCGGTTTCGGGCACTTTTTCGACGAGTGAACTGGATCAGTTCACGCTCTTTGTCTCAGTTGCTGCTGTCCTAGGCGGACTCGGAAGTAAGTGGGGCGCATTTTGGGCGAGTCTGGTCCTTGGCGCTGTTCAAAGTATCGTCTTGCAATATCTACCGAGTGAACTTGCAGATACGTCAGCGTTTCTTTTTCTCTTGGCTGCGATTTCTCTCCACTCGAACAACCCTTTGTCTCGCTTCGGCCCGTTTCAGATCTCCGAGAAGTCTCGTGCCTCTTAGGCGACCGAGGTTAGCGGGTAGGACGCTAATGGTAGGGTCCGCGGTGCTGTCGATGGGCTACCTGATAGGTCTCTTCCTCCACGGCTCGACGAGTGGACTTACTACGCTCTTCCTCTACATAACCCTTGCCCAGTCGTGGAATTTGATCGGCGGGTTTGCTGGTTATGCCAGCTTTGGTCAAGTGGCCTTTGTAGGCGTTGGCGGATACAGCGTCGGTGCGTTGATGATTACTCTGGGGCTGCCGTTTTGGCCGGCCCTGTTTCTAGGAGGTCTAGCGGCAGCGCTATTTGCGGGAATCCTTGGCCTCATACTTCTTAGAATTCGTGGCCCCTACTTTTCGATTGCCACTCTGGTAGCTGCAGAAGCAACTAGTGGGATTGTGGAATGGTGGGTCGGCGCAGTGCGCTCGGGTAACGCGTTGACCATTACGACTGTTGGTCTTCGTGAGCCGACCCGATACCTAGGGCCCTATGGCTTCATGTTGGCCTTTGGAATTCTCGCCCTATTCAGTGTGGCGATAGTGGCCCTGGTTGCAAGGAGTCGTTTCGGAGACTCCTTGGTACTGATAAGGGAGAGAGAGATGCTCACCGCTGCGTTGGGTGTCGACGCTAGGCGGACGAAGGTTGCAGTTTTTGCCTTATCAGCACTTCTTGCGGGTTTTGCAGGAGGTATCATGGCGTTTCGCGAAGTGATCCTGGATCCCACCAAGCTTTTCGATCCGAGCCTTACAATTCTTACAGTAGCCATTGTCGTAGTTGGCGGTGCTGGGACGGTTTTTGGTCCACTCTATGGTGCAGTGATAATTACAGCACTTTCCAACCTCATAAACTCCGTGGACCCTGCGTCTCACGATCTCATTATCGCTATTTCAATCGTCGGAGGAGTGCTTGCGTCGCGTAGCTGGCTCGCGTCGAGGGAGTCTCAGGATGGTGTCAACATTGGAATCCGAAACTGGAAGACAGGCAAGATCGGCATGCGTTCAGTCGTGGCCGTAGGTAAAGATCAATGAGTTTGTACGGATCGAACTCTAAAAATAGCGCTCATTTAGAGTCTGGTGGCCGTAACTTAGCCCATGGCCATGATTCTGGACTCCCTGCTGGAGGTGCCCGCGGGCCTATTTTGGAGACGGAGAAGCTCCGCTGTCGGTTCGGTGGACTGGAGGCGCTAAGCGGTGTGTCTGTCTCAATCCAACCGCAAACGGTTGTCGTTTTGCTCGGAAGAAACGGTGCCGGAAAGAGCAGTTTCATAAACTGCGTGAGCGGCTACAACCCGATACATTCAGGGCGGGTGATATTCGATGGTGAGGAGATAGGTGGCTTGAGTGGTTGGAGAATTGCTCGCCGCGGTCTAGCTCGAACTTTTCAGGTGCCCCAGCCAATCGCCGGATTGACGGTTGAGACTTATGTCGGACTCTCTGCTCTTCATGGGGGCCAGAGGAGGCTGGCCAGAAGGGCTGCCACATCTCTCGCCCAAGATGTACTCAACACTACGGGCCTGATTGGGCGAGCGAGAGCGAAACCTACCGAGCTGTCTACGGCGGAACTGCGACGACTCGAATTGGCGCGCGCTCTCGCCTTGAGGCCGAGACTGCTACTACTGGATGAGCCACTTGCGGGGCTCGCCCCATCTCAGGTGGAACCGTATTTGCAGATTCTGATGTCCCTTCGTGATGCGGGGTTGAGCATTGTGGCGGTTGAACATTCCGTAAGAGCCGTGCTCGATATCGCTGATGAAGTTATATTTCTCGAACGCGGCGTTGTTGCGCGCCAAGGTCCACCGCGAGAGGTGCTGTCGGATCGGTCGGTGGTCGAGACTTATTTGGGTAGCCGCTTTACGAGTCGAGTTTTCCTGTGAGGTCATCTGGTAGGACCAACGGACGTTTGCATGAGACCACGCTCCGTTTAGATGGGCGATGAGGTGGCACCCGTTCTAGAGGCCATCAAATTGGACGTCGAGTTGGGGGGACATAGGGTCTTAACAGGAGTGGAGCTTGAACTTGAAGGCTCAGATCTGGTTGCGCTCATTGGGCCCAACGGCGCTGGCAAGTCCTCACTGCTAGGCGCCCTAGCTGGCCTCCATCGCGTCAAGGCAGGACGAATCAAAATGGGGGACTTGGACGTGACCTCCACGTCATTAGAGCAGCGTTCTCGTCTTGGAATATCGCTGTTGCCTGAGGGACGAGGTATTTTTCCCGGCCTCACAGTGCGAGAGAATCTATTCGTCGGAGGGTGGTGGAGGCGATCGACCGAGCTCGAGCCAGTCCTGGATGTTTTGCCCGAACTATCGGAACTTCTCGGAGTTGTCGCCGGTCGTCTCACTCGCGATGAACAGCAGCTTTGCGCTTTTGGTCGGGTGCTGATGAGTGAGCCGTCCATCCTACTAATTGATGAATTCTCTCTGGGGCTGTCACCTTTCGTTGCGGACCGACTGGTGCGCCTGATGCCAGACGTATCCGCTCATGGAACCGCAATTTTAGTAGTGGAGCAGGATGTCGAAAGAGTGCTTTCGATAGTCGATCGGGCTTATGTTTTGGAAGGTGGACGTATCATCAAGCTCGGAACTCCATATGAGCTACTTGCAGACCCCGACTTCGTACTTGAGTACCTGTGGGGTTCTTGACAAATTACCCCAGGATATGGAGATAGGTAGTTCGAATCGTGCAGGGTGTGCTAGGTAGGTGTGCTGTCAGGTTGGTGTCTATTTCGAAATGAGCCCTACAACGGTCTTTGGACACGAAGGTGACGTGGAGTTTACGAAGTGGTTGGATCGCAGCGACTTATTATCTCCGGTGGCCTGACGTTTCCTGATTGATACGGTCCTGGTGGATCTCTTGACCAGCGTTATCTGGAAATTGATGACTTCGGAGCCTGCTTTCTTTCGAGGGTACTCTGAGACGTTGGTTTATTGGGTAGCTGTGCCCACCTAGTTCCCGTCGGAGTGAAAATTGCTCTCGATAGGTGCAGTGCAAAGACCCTGTCTGATCGGTGGATGGTCAATGTGGACCGCTTGGATAACCTTCAGGTCCAGACAAGTGGAGACAGCTCCAGGTACAGGCGTCGCAAATCCCGGTTATTAAATCGCTTGCGAAAAGGTTAGGGTCAGCCCCTTTTCAAGTTCCGGACTCGAGGTGAGTTCACTGTACATGGAGTGACTGATGAGCATCGGCGCAGCCGGTGAGCAATGCAGTTTCCAGGAGTACTGCAGATTCGAAGAGGTTATGCATCTTCGATTGATTACTGCTCTTCATCGGATATTGACCAACTGATGTGTCATTTCAGTTCTTTTGAGAGTGGACTTGTCGCACGGTTGCAACAATATTTGTGAAATACGACACATTGACTGAATACCGTGTATACAATTCGTTCGACCCTATCGTTCGGGGCGGTTCCAACTGTGGCGATATGGGTGTTGATACTAGGGGGAAATTTATGGAGAAATCAAAGAGTAGAAGGCTGTCTTTGCGGCGCTATTCGTCAACATCTTCTGCGACACCAGCGAAACTCTTGCTTGGACTCGGGATGCTTGGCATGGTTGCAGCGGCTTGCGGCTCGGCGGCTCCGGCGGCAAGTTCGACGTCGAGTACATCAGGACCGACTGAGCTGACTGTGGGCACTTTATATGCGGGATCAGGGGCATTTGCAAGCTCGTCTTTGCCACAGTTAGCTGGGTTGAAGTTCTGGGCGAGCCAGGTCAACCAGTCTGGAGGGGTGTTTGTTAAAGGTCTCGGCAAGAAGCTTAAGGTAAAGCTGGTGACCTACAACGACCAGAGTGATCCGACCACTGCTGCGACGTTGTATAACCAACTGATTACGCAAGATCACGTGAACGTTCTAACCGCCGACTTCGGATCAGTACTTACGGCTCCTGCAATTACAATCGCTCAGGAGAACCACCAACTCCTCTTCGATGAGACCGGTACCGGGGCGAGCTTTTTTCAGTCGCCTAACCCGGATCTAGTTCTTACCGCTCTTCCGACTTCGGCAATTTGGCCAACACCACTGGTCGAGTTCCTTCTGGCGAAGCATATCAAGAACATAGCAGTTGTGTACTGTGCGAATGATTTCGATCAGTCGCAGGCTAATACTGTCCAAAGCCTCCTCAAGGCGGGTGGAGTGACTCCGGTCTACTTCCAGGCGGTTCCGACCACCACGACAGATTACGCGTCGACCATTCAGTCGATCAAGGCGACCAACCCAGGCGCAGTACTTGAGCTGGGCTACGCGAACAACGACATAGCATTCCTGAATGACCTCCAGGCCGCGGGCGTAAAGTTCCCGATGACTATGACGGTCTTTCCGACGCAACTTCCTGCACTGCTCGTCAAAGATGTCGGTGCCAAGGGTCTGCAGTACACCTATAGCTATGGCGTTCCGCCGATTCTTCAGCGGAAGACGGTGAATTTTGGTCTCACTTTCGGCCAGTTCGCCCAAGCGTTCAACGGGAATTCGACTGCGCCGATCAATTTCCCCAGCGTGGCAGGCTATACAACTGGACTTGTGATTCAGGATGCGCTTGCCCATGCGACATCACTTAGTCAGTCTGCTATCAGGGCTGGGGTAAGTGCTATCTCGGGAAGTCTGAAGACTCTTGATGGAAATTTCCAGGTGAATTCCTCCGGCGCACAGTTGGGTGAGCTATTGCCCCTAGCTCAGGATCTTCCACCGATCGGCGCTTCGGGATCCAATTTCCAGATCGTCTACCCTGCAGCACAGGCTACGGCCAGTGCGGTATACCCCGCACCTTGATTGAATCCTAGCTAGGTGATGGCTCAGTGATATTTGGGTCCGTTGGGATGGCGGTGCGGGTACAAGTTACCCGCACCGCTCGATCGGGAGAGTGGTATTTTTGATCTATGCAATCATCTCGGGTCTTCTCTTCGGGTTGTTTTTTGCATTCGTGGGAGCTGGACTGAACCTGCTGTTTGGGGTTCTCAAGCTTGTAAATTTGGCTCATGGTGACCTGGTAGTGGTGGGTGGCTACCTTGCTTACGAGGTCTCCGTCAAACTCGGAATTAACCCAATGCTAGCGGTTCCACTCGGCGTGATTCCGGCATTTGTCTTGGGTGTGGGACTCTACTACGGGACGGTGCCGAGGCTATCTAGAGCCGAAGATACCGAGACGACATCCTTGGTGCTCTTCTTCGGTGTGTCGATGATCATTGAGGCACTGGCGACGATCCTGTTCGGAAACAATCTGGTTTCCCTATCTCCTTTGACCTTCGGTCCAGCGGTTCAACTGTTCGGTCAGAGTTTGCCGAGCTACTGGCTCGTGGCTGGAGGTATAACCATACCGGCCTTGGTCATTTTCTACCTTTACCTCTACCGGTCTCAGTTTGGTACTGCGACGCGGGCGGTGATGGTAAACTCCGATGAGGCCGCCACCTCCGGAATTAATGTTCGCCGTATATCGGCGATCGCTTTTGGAGTCGGTACAGTATTCGCCGTCGCCTCTGGTCCGCTGGCCCTTTTCATGCTCGGCGGCATCTCGCCTGGGACCGGAATCGACCTCACGCTCACGGCTTTCACCGTGATCGTTATCGGCTCACTCGGCAATCCCGTCGGAACAGTCATTGGGGGGTTGCTCTACGGCTTGGTACTCAGCTTTGTCCAAACCTATCTGTCGTCATGGGCGGCAGCGGTACCTTACGTACTAATGCTTGCAGTTTTACTCATCAAGCCTTCGGGCATTCTAGGCAAGAGGGTGAGAAATGCCTAAGTTGGCCTTCGGCGGTTCGACCGGTCAAACGGGGAAATGGGTGAAGCTCGGCTGGCCGGTCATCTTCTTCCCCGTCGCCCTTATGGTAGCGATGCACGTTTACAACAATCAGCTTCTTCTACTTGACTTGGTGGTCTACCTCATTCTGGCCCAAGGAGTGAATATCATTTATGGATTCACCGGCTACCTTCCGTTTGGTTATTTCGGATTTTTTGGGGCGGGGGCTTACGGGGCAGCTCTAGCGGTTAATTACCTTTCCGTCGATGGAATTCTTGCGGTTGTCGCTGGCGGAATTCTTGCGGTTGTCCTGGCGGTAATCCTGATCCCGCTACTCCGTCTGTCAGGTGCATATTTCGGTCTTGCCAGTCTCGCTGCAGCCGAAAGCGTCTACCTAGTGGTGGCTAATCCATCTTTGGCTTCTATTACTAAAGGTCCATACGGGGTGAACCTCGAAGCGATCTTCAATCCAAACCTGGCCTACCTCGTGGGAGTAATCCTGGTTGGGATCAGTATCGCTGTAGTTGTGTACTTGCGCGTTTCCCATTTTGGACTTTCTCTTCGAGCGATAAAGTCGGACCCCGTCACGGCCAGCCTTGCAGGAGTGAATGTCCCGGCAGCTCGCTCTATTGCTTGGCTGTTGGCTGCTGCTCTGGCCGGACTGGCAGGCGGAGTGTTCGCATGGATCACGTCGGTGTTCTATCCCGAGACTGTGTTTTCAATAAACGTCAGTGTCTTTGCAATTGTTTTCGCACTTTTTGGTGGCGTTGGAAGCGTTCTAGGACCTATCCTTGGCGGCACCGCACTTTACATCCTGTATGAGTTTATTGGCATCTCATCGCCACAATACTTCCAGCTCATCTACGGTGGCTTAATCGTCTTTCTGACGCTCTTCTTGCCGGGGGGTCTCGCTAGTCTCGTCGAGATTTTTCGTAGGAGGGTTCCGAGGAGTCGTGCCGAAATGGACGTTAGCCAGGGGTTGGGGATTCATGCACCACTTGCGGTAGGCGGTAGATCGGCGGATAGTTCTGATGAGTGATGCGCCTTTGTTGTCGGCAGTTGGGCTAACTAAGAATTTCGGTGGGTTTCGCGCCCTCGATGATGTGTCGCTGGACCTGTATCCGGGTGAGGCGGTTGGGCTCGTGGGTCCAAATGGATCAGGCAAGACGACCTTTATCAATGTCGTGTCGGGAGTCTATACCGCTTCGGCCGGCACAATTAAGTTGCGCGGTTTGCCCATAGAGGGCCTACCACCGCATCGAAGGGCCAGATTAGGGCTTGGTCGTACCTTTCAGGTGCCCAAGCCTCTTGGCAATTTGACAGTTTTGGAGAACGTACAAGTCGCACTTCAACACTCCAAATCCGCCAAGAGTGGAGATGCTGACCCGCTCGAGTTTGCAGGGCTTGCGAAGTTCGCGAATCGACGAGCTAACTCTTTGACGACAATGGAGCAGAAAAGACTCGACCTCGCAAGGGTGTTGGCCCTTTCTCCGGCGGTGGTCCTCGTCGATGAATTTGCTGCAGGTTTGTCCCCGTCAGAGTTGATCGATATTGCCTCATTGCTAAACGAACTTAGAGGGAAAGGCATGGCGCTTGTAGTGGTGGAGCACCTGCTCGGATTCCTCGAAGCGGTAGTAGACCGGGTGTTGGTTCTTGATGCGGGGAGAGAGATCTTCTCTGGTGGCCTGAAGGAAGCTTTTTCTGACGACAAGGTTGTGGAGGTTTTCCTTGGACAGTAGTGAAGTAGTACCCTCCTTGGTCGTTGACAAGCTGGAGGCTGGTTACGGTGGCATGCAGGTGCTCTGGGGTGTTGATGTTTCAGTGCTACCCGGCGAGGTCGTCGTACTGCTCGGGGCAAACGGAGCGGGGAAGACGACGCTATTAAAGACGATCATGGGCCTTCTTCCAAACACGGGTGGGTCTGTAAGCTTCGACGGTAATCGGCTAGATGCGATGCGTCCCGATCAGCGAGTGCGAATGGGGATAAGCTTTATGAGCGAACTCGGTGTGTTTCCTGGTCTCAGTATCGAGGAGAACCTTCGCGTAACAGGACACGGTCTTTCACGGAAGACTGTGACGCAGAGACTTTCGGAGATCTGGACTCAGTTCCCTGATCTGTTTGCACGCCGCCGAGAACTAGCTGGCTCGCTTTCAGGGGGCCAACGGAAGATACTCGGCGTTGCCCGAACGCAGTTTCGCAAACCCCGGCTGATAGTTATGGATGAGCCGTCAGCTGGACTTTCTCCACTATTTGTGAGTCAGCTGGTGGACCGGTTGATCGCGATCCACGCTGAACAACGTATGACTCTGTTGCTGGCTGAGCAGAATGTCCGGTTCTTGCGCCTCGCTGAGAGGATTGTTGTGATCGAGGGAGGTAGGAGCCGCTTCGACGGTTCGGTTGAAGAGTTCGAGCAGAATGAGAATGTCAAAGATGCGTTTTTTGGAATCGAACGGATGGAGTCCTAGCCGAATAAGTCGGTAGCAAATTCGAAGTAAGTCGATCCAAAAGCTGGGTTCGCTTCGGAGGGTCTTTACTCTCAAGATACGAATTCGCCGATGAGGTCAGTGTGCTGCCACTTCAAGGGTGGATTCATTCTGCGAGATGGCTCTGTGAGCCTCTTCGGAACTCTATGGATGCCCACTTCAAATATCTACTAGGTCGAATTCAAGCGATTCGATAACATGCCGTGGGGAATGTCCGGCGCGCTGGTCACATGGGTTCCTTCGATTTCATCGGGAAGATCCTTCCCGCGTTCCATCCTCCTAGTTTGGCGGCCGACCAGTTTAAAGCGTCATCTGCGAGGTGTGAATAATCGAGTGACCGTTTGACTGTGGAATACTTCAGTCTCGGTAGTATCCAGCGGATTCGCGCCGGGACAGTTCGTGAATGCCTGCGTAGTACCGCGTCATCTGGGATTCCTAGCGCTATTGCGTGTGCTCCAAGGCGAGAGCGCCGCTATTCGATCACGGCTATGGCGGTCCCTTGTGTTGCGACCTGACCTTCGAGTATGAGGTGGCGGACGATTCCGGAAGCAGGTGCCCTAACATCCGCCGCAACCTTGTCCAACTGCACCTCAGCTATCAGTTGGTCCGCTGCCACCGTTTCTCCAGATTCAACGAACCAAGTTGACACTATCCCTTCGGAGTCGGGTTCCTGGCTTGACAGCCAAGGGAAGCGGACCTCTGTGGTCACCCCATGATCTCTTTGATCGCAGATACGATTCGCTCTTTCGTAGGAAGTACGGCGTACTCAAGGCTCCTAGCGTATGGAATCGGGACATCGGGAACAGCGACCCTGACCACAGGCGCTCGAAGTAGCCGTGGATCGGATTCTGCGATAATGGCGGCGATCTCTCCAGACATTCCGAACGAAAGGTAGTCCTCGTCGACAACTAGCAGTCTTCCGGTCTTTGTAACCGAATCTAGGATTGCTGCTCTATCAAGTGGCACCAGACTACGCAGGTCTATAACTTCGCAGTCGATCCCGTACGCTGCGATATCCTCGGCGGCGTCCAGCGCGTGATGGACAGAAAGGGATACGGTTACTATTGTGACGTCGCTGCCCGAACGGACTACGGATGCCTTCCCGATTGGAACTTCGTAAGGTTCTTCGGGAACTGGCCCAATTGAGCGTGGATTCTTCGCCATCCACGGTAAGCCCATCACCCCCTTGTGGAACATGAAAAGTACGGGGTTGTCGTCTCGAATTGCCGAAATCATTAGTCCTTTAGCGTCGGCGGGGTTGCTCGGTATGACGACCTTCATTCCCGGAAGGTGTGCAAAGGTCCCCCATAGGCACTGGGAGTGCTGCGCCCCATCTGAGTACCCTCCGCCGACCGCCGTCATGAGTACCACTGGCACTTTAACGTTGCCGCCTGATTCATAGTGAATCTTTGCCATGTGGTTGTAGATCTGATCCATGCACACGCCGAAGAAGTCCACGAACATGAGTTCCACAATCGGACGCATGCCTTCAACAGCGGCGCCTGTCGCGAGTCCCATGAAGGCAGTCTCAGAAATTGGTGTATCAAGAATGCGGCTAGGTCCAAACTTTTCGAGCAGGCCGGTGGTGGAGGAGAAGATGCCTCCATAAGCACCTACATCCTCGCCCATGACGAAGATCGATGAATCCCGCTCCATCTCCTGCGAGATCCCTTCGACCATGGCTTTCGCAGTTGTAAGTTTTCTTGTTGTAACTTGCGGTGCTGGTGATTTGATGATTACCATGAGTGCTCCTTAGGCGAAAACGTATCGGGATGCTTCGCTACCCAATGGGATCGAACTCGACTTGGCGAATTCGATTGCCTCTTCCACCGCCGCCCTCGCATCGACTGAAATCGCGTCGATCTGCTCTGGACTCAATACTCCGTCGCGTATCAAATCCTCTGCGTACAATGGGATCGGATCTCTTTCGGATAAGTGGTCCATGTCGTTGCGGTAGGCTTGGGCATCACCCTCGAAGTGGCCCCAGAGTCGCACGGTTCGAACCTCAATCAGGGAGGGACCACCCCCAGAACGTGCTCGCTCGACCGCCCGACCGGCAGCCTGCCAAACTCCTTCGACTGAATTATTCTCGACTCGCTCGCCAGGGATCCCGTAGGAATTGGCTCGATCAGCGTTTGATGCGATTGCCGTTGATCTGTTCTTAGGAACCGATATCGCCCAGTCGTTGTCCTCGACCACGAACACCACAGGCAGGCGCCAAAGTGCCGCCAGGTTGAGCGACTCGTGGAATGCTCCTTGATTTGCGGCTCCTTCGCCGGTTACCGCTACGGCAATATTTGTCGACTTATGGTATTTGAAACTGAACGCCTGTCCGAGAGCGGGGGGATAGCCCTCCGCAATGATTCCGGAGCAGGAAAAATGTGTACTCGGATCGAATAGATGCATGTGTCCGCCCCGTCCACGACCGAATCCAGTTTCTCGTCCGTAAATCTCAGCTGCGAGAGTCTTGAGATCCACGCCGTGAGCTATGGCAAGGTGGTGGGGGCGGTGCGTCGCCGTGATTGCATCATTCACTCCGAGATGAGCACAGATTCCCGCTGCAACCGGTTCTTGACCGGCCGAGAGGTGCATCTCCCCCGGAATCAATCCAGCTCCGATGTCCCATGCTGGAGCTTTATCGGCGTGGTAATCGTGAAGGATTGCCTCCTCGAAGCTTCGGCTAAGTACCATGGTCTCGTAAAGACCGAGTCGCGTCTTGTCTTCCACCACTTCCCCCTTTGGGTTTAGCTGCGGGCTTTCGCTTCCCGTAACGTAACACTCCACGTATTTACAGTCAATGGGTCAATCTGATTCATCCTTGATTGATTCGTGCTGGAGCTTCTCCTCAGTCACCTTGCGATATTGTGACTCTGCAATTCCGATTTGAAGAGCATCTGGTGGCTCTGAGGATGAGAAGACAAATATTGCCGGGGAACACTATCTTTGGAAAGTCGGCTTCTTGCGGATCTGGTCAGTTGACTGTAATTAATGCCGCTAGGAAGAACTACGTGAACTACCGCACAGCTGTTGATCAAACGCAACTGAGCCTACTTGAGTGAGGAATTGGAGGAGGTGAACATGAAGCTAGTTCGGGACGTCGGTGGCTTGCGGTCATCTTATTTCGATAACTGGTTCCAGTAGGTGAAGTCGGAGAGAAAGCTACCCTCGGGTCATGATCGTCCTGCTTATGGCGATCTGTCGAGGCACGACAATATTTGGTCTTTTTCTCCAACTCAATTCCTGATGTTGATGTTGGTGAGGCCATCACGTTATAGGTGCGTGCTTCGATCCTCCGCCTCCGCTGAGGGTGCGGAAACCGTGACAAAGTCGCAGATCGGATCAGGGGAGAGTTGTCCTCCCAAAGAAGCCACGTGGCGAGCTTTTTGGTTGGCTCACTATGGACCAGTAAAGAGGCGTTAGGGACTGATACGATCGCCCCAATTTTCGATGGCAATCAGGCTCTGGCGAACGCTAGGGCAAAGAAGTGTTGGCGCCGGACAGGGCCACCCGTCCAGGCCTGCCCACGGTTGGATCATCGGGGCAACACAATCGTCCGATTTCCGCTAGATGTTATGGAGATCTAGTGTCACAATATGCTCGTGTTAGAAGACGTTGAAGGTTGCTACCAAGCGTGCCAGAGTAGAGATGCTCGCTTTGATGGATGGTTCTTTGTAGGTGTGCTGTCCACTGGAATCTACTGTCGACCGAGCTGTCCAGCCGGGACGGCCAAGCTAGAGAACGTACGCTTCTATGCCACAGCGGCCTCGGCCCAACAGGCCGGACTTCGTTCGTGTAGACGCTGTAGACCAGATGCCACACCTGGGTCACCCGAGTGGAACGTTCGGGCGGATTTGGTTGCCCGGGCGATGAGGTTGATTCGTGACGGTATT
>JABEUN010000088.1 GCA_013044385.1 Acidimicrobiaceae bacterium | reverse complement strand
CGCTGGGTAGAGCGTGACTGCCCGGTAACACGACAGGCCCGTCGTTCGGAGACCCCAAACCGACGCTGCAGCAATGAAACGGCGCTGCGACGGCGGTTCGGGGTTAGTAGTTTCCATAACTGAAAACGTGAAAGATCTAGTGTGGTCTTCGTTGGCTCGAGCTGACTTGACTCAGTAGTTTCCGGACTCTCCGGTAGGAGATGTCTTTCGTGAGGACCTGTCAGTCAGCCCGAGTCAACGAGAAGTACGTGCCTGTTACCAGCTTGTGTGTGACTTAATAGGAGCCTGAGCGCAACGTCTCATATATGGACTGTCCACCGACCCGGAGGCGGGCAAGAACATTTGAATTAAGGAGGCCCATATGCACAGTTGCGTTATTGGAGGTGTCGATACCGATAAAGAGTTCCATTGCGCTGCGGCGCTCGATGAGACTGGCAGGTTGCTTGGAACAGAGGAGTTCCCAACGACCAAGCAAGGCATTAATGAGCTACAGCAGTGGCTTGAGGGCTTCGGCGACGTGGAAGCAGTTGGCGTTGAAGGAACAGGGTCCTATGGTGCGGAGCTGACACGACGACTGCATGGGAATGGAACCAAGGTGCTTGAAGTACCACGTCCCAACAGGCAGGGACGACGAAGGCTTGGCAAATCAGATCCCATCGATGCCGAGGCAGCAGCACGATCGGTCATGAGTGGCCAGGCCGTAATTGTTCCCAAGCTCGGTTCGTCACAGATTGAATGCATCAGAATGCTGCGGGTCACGCGTCAGGGAGCTCTCAAAGCCAAGATTGCCGCAACAAACACGCTCAAATCCATGGTGATCACTGCTCCCGGTGAACTCCGGGATCAACTACTGCAGAGAAACACCCAACAGCTCATTGCCACGTGTCGGTCTTTTCGGGTACGAGGAGCCGATCCTTGTGATCCACTACAAGGTACGAAATTGGCATGTAACTATCTTGCACAGCGCATTCACCATCTCTCAGAAGAAATCGACGCGCTTGACGCTCACCTGGAAACCCTCGTCACCCAGGTTGCGCCGAAGACCCTTAGTGTCTTTGGGATGGGGGTGGGAACCGTAGCGGCGTTGCTCGTCACTATTGGGGATAATCCAGAGCGTCTCATGTCCGACGCATCTTTTGCACGACTCTGCGGCGTAGCGCCCATCCCGGCGTCTTCTGGTAATGTCACACGCTATCGACTCCATCGGGGTGGCGTACGAGATGCCAACAGCGCTCTTCATGTCGCAGTCATTGTCCGCCTGCGCTACTGCACAAAGACCAAAGCGTACATGGAGCGTCGAACTGCTGAAGGTCTATCAAAAATGGAGGTGATTAGGTGTCTGAAGCGTTACCTGATCAGAGAGGTGCTTCGAGCCCTCCGCTCAGACTATGAGAATCTGCAAAGCGTCTGATCTATAGGAGCGTCCGAGGCGATCTCCTTGAGCATCAAGATGTCAAGTGCCTGGTCGGCAACGATTGTCTTGAGTTTGCGGTTCACCATCTCGAGCTCTTTGAGCTTCTTGGCATCGTTGGTCTTCATCCCGCCGTATTGGTTCTTCCAGCGGTGCCAGGTGGTCTCCGTCACGCCGAGGCTGCGAGCAACTTCCGCAACAGATGACCCTTCGTTCAACATCTTGTCGCCCTCGGCAAGCTTTCTGATCACCTGCTCTGGGGTGTGTCGCTTGGACTTCATGGTTGTTTTCCTCCATATCTATTCCGGAGGAACGACTTACATTATGGGTGGATCAGTTTTCTCGGAGCTCCTCAACTTGCCTTATGGAACATGTGCAGTATTGAATTTCTGAGCCGCTATTCGGTCCCGTCGATAGTGCCTTAGGCTACTGCCGGATCTGCGGAAACTGGATCTCTCCGGTCCCAAGGGGATACTGCACATGAAATATGACTAGAACTGCGTTCTAGTCGGTAACCGGTAAGAAGGTGGTCCCTAAAATGGGGTTTGGTCCGACCCCTTTGACTGCCAATTCTCCGGTGGCGATCTTTTAGAGGTTAACTCAATACGCCACATTGGCTCCTAAGCGTTGCTCAGGTCGCACTTTCTCGGCCGAGATACCTACCCAACGGTTCGGTGTAGATTACTCACATATTCGCGCCGCAACGTTGACCTCGACCTGGGGTAATGCAGTGGCGCTTTCTGTTTCACGACTGCAGTAGTGCCGCTTCAAAAGTCAGCAAGACCTGCAGCGCAGAGTTGGTCGATCCATATTTTCCACCGCAAACTCCATGGCGTCGGTTGGCACATGGCCATTGTCACGCAATTGGGGGACCTAGTAGGACAGCTTGCGGTATCATCCTTCCAAAGAGACCTGCGTAGTTTGGTAACCTACAAACATTTGTAGTTCGAGGAGTTCCGAACATCTGAGTTTTCTTCTCGCCTTTCGGAGTGGCTCTTGGCTCGGGAATCGGTCGAACCTTTATGGAGTAGCTAATCTTCGCCGCTCTAGGATTGTCCCTTCCCGTTATGCCACCTGTGCGATAGGCGCTTGGAAGTGAGCGCTGCAAGTGGCAGGTCTCCTCTGTGTGAGAACCCTACGGTGGCATAAGCCGACTCATGTAAAGCGGAGTTGGAATCTACTTCAGCACATCGGTGTATGGCATCCAGCGAGACGTAGATGGGCAACTAGTCAGCGCATTTTCGCACCATTGCGATCGAGTTCCGATCTCGGTGGAATAACCGGCGGAGATTATGCAATCCATTGACATCTCGTCAACTGTCTGACCCTTACAGGCGCTCAAAGGTACGCCATCAATGCTCCTTTTTCCGGTGCTGACCCGAACAGTGTCATGTCATGTCGTTGTTTGGACGACAACTAGTGGCCTAAACAGCCCGCTAGTCTTGCCATGTAGGGCCCGACGCTGGGAATTTCGGCGGGCCTTCGGCATGAGATGCCGATATAGGAGTTGCAATTGGTCGGTATTGCCGGAATGGGGGACTGAATGGATGCGATCTCGTCGCCCGGTGAGTCCGAGGTCGGACCAGGACGGATCCTGGCAGCGCTCGTCGGCTCCTCGGACGACTACATTCTCGAGCTGAACGCGCTGGGGATCGTGACTACATGGGGTGGTTCTGCCGAACGTCTTCTGGGCTACAGGGCTGGAGAAATGGTGGGCCACGACTTAGCTGCCCTGGTTCCATTTGACCGGAAAGAGGAGCTTCCTAACGCCCTGTCCCGAGTCAGCGCCGGCGAAACGGTCCGCTACTCATTGACCGCACGAATCAGGAAAGATGGAACGCACCTTGCGGTGTCAGAAGTGCTGTCGCCGGTACTCGGACCAGATGATGACTTGATCGGAATTCTGTTAGTCGGCCGAGACATGACTTTACATGCAGAGACAGCAGAGCAACTGCGCAAATCAGAGCGTTCCGCAACTGAAGCCCTTGCATTGTTACAGACGCTTCAAGACAGCGCACCCATCGGGTTTGGCGTGCTTGATCAAGATTTCAGGGTTCTCCGGCTCAACCAGATGCTGGGTACATTCAGTGGTTTCCAGGCGCATGAACAGGTCGGACGTTTGGCAGGAGAGGTGGTGCCTACTCTCTGGCCGCAAATCGAACCACTGTTCCGACAGGTAAGAGACACAGAGGAAGCGATAGTTGGAGCGGAGTTGGCTGCGGCGAGCCCGTCTGGACTAGGTGGGACTCATCACTGGCTTACTAGCTACTACCCGGTCCGCGTGGATGCCAACGTTGTTGGTGTCGGTCTAGTTGCTGTCGACATAACGGAGCGTAAGCGAGTCGAGGAAGCGCACAAGAAGCTAACCCGTTCCGTCGTCGGTGCTCTCGCCTCCGCATTGGAGTTCCGGGATCCATATACCGACGGACATCAAGATCGGGTAGCGACGATAGCTTCTGCAATAGCGGCCGAGATTGGTCTCGATGACAGCGTTGTTGAAGGCATTGAGTTCGCAGCACGGATACACGACATCGGCAAGATTGCCATACCAGCAGAGATCCTCGCACGTCCTGGACAGCTGAACCTTCCATCTTGGGAGCTGATTAAACTTCACGCCTCCACGGGTGCCGACATCATCCGTGGGGTAGCTTTCCCTAGTCCTGTGGCCGACATGGTTGAGCAGCACCACGAGCGTATGGACGGAAGTGGCTACCCAAATGGCATTCGCGGCGAGGAGATTCTTCTCGGATCGCGAATCATCGCCGTCGCCGACACTGTTGACGCAATGACTTCGCACCGCCCTTATCGGCCAGCCAAGGTTGTGGATCTCGCTCTTGCCGAATTGAGTGAGAGTAGGGGCCGTCAGTATGACTCCAATGTCGTAGATGCGTGCGTGAGCTTATTCGAGGAGGAGCGTCTAAATCTGGAGTGGTAGGTTGACCTACCTTTAGACGGTTCAACTCGCCAGACCAGGTCCTAGCTGGCAGCCGTCGAAAACCTGCGAATTGTTGCAGATATGGTAATTCCCGCACCAAGGGCCGCCCTTGTTGAATGAGACGTTCGAAGTAGTGGAAGGCTAGGGCTGATTCGAGTATCTGCGATCCAGCGAAACTCTTTCCGGCCCATGGTGCATATGTCGCACGGATCGAGGGGATTTATGTTTGTAGATCGGTTGCAAATTTGGAGCCTAGGTACGACCCACGGGGATTAATACTGACTGGAGTGAATTGACGTGAAACTGAGCGGCCTGTCCTTGCTCAGATCAAGCTCGTTTGCTTCTTCAGGTCGAAGCTTTCATGCTCAGATTGGCAGGTCGATGTCCACCAGCGGGGGAGGGGCCTTGCTGGGTGTTTTGGAAGTGTCGATGCACTCCTGAAGGTAGTCCTCGTCGATAAGGTTACGCCAGCGGGCATCTCTCAGTACGTCGTTAAGGTAGGTGGGGTCGAGTCCGACCTTATGCAATTCAGCGATGCACCACTCGATTCGAGCGACGGCCATGCCTTGCACCAGCTGGAAATCCTTTCTGACCCACTTGCGATGAAACAGTTTCGTATCGTCATGCCGAGTTCTTCTCAATCGGTCGACGGCAAAACTGTGCAGCGAGGACGGGACGCTTCCGACCCCGAAGACGGCCAGTGCTGAAGGTCCGAATACGAGAGCATGTGGGTTGCTTCTCTTCTCCCAAAGTGGCTGGATAGGGTCGATTCCCATCCAGGCTGCCCACAACTTTTCATGGCTATGAATCGGTGCTCCAGCGAAGCGATAAACACCCCTATGGGGCTGGCTTAGTCGAGACGACAGTAGTGCTCGTCGCAGGCCAGCATCGTCTATGCCGAGTTCATGGGCCTGAGCCCTCGTGAAATAACCCTCCTGAGCGGAAGCTAACTCAGTGATGGACGATATCGGTGCCACGGTAAAATACTAACAAAAGTTGTAGATTAGTCAAGTTTTGATCCTGAATGCTTTAGTCTTTTCAAAGGGATCTCGTGCAATCGCTTCCGCAGATAACTCGTGCCCTGCGAAACCTTCCCGTCGGCAATGGATTTCAAAGTCCCGTGGCTGGCCGGATTTAGGCATTTAGAAATTCTGACCTGATTGGACCATTTTAGCCTCGTCAGACGTTGGAATTCGTATGAGTCTTCTTGCGCGATCTGAAAGGTTGTCTACCTATGGCAGTACTGGTTTGTCTTCACGCACATCCTGACGATGAGGTTATGTCGACGGGAGGCACGATGATGAAGGCAGTGGATGAGGGTCATACCGTTGTTCTTGTGACGGCTACCGGAGGCGAATGCGGAGAGTACCCGGAAGGATTTCTAACTGAGGGTGAAACCCTCAAGGACCGACGGTCAAAGGAACTTGACAAGTCGGTAGAGATATTGGGAATCCACAAGTTGGTCCGTCTTGGTTACAGGGATTCGGGAATGATTGGGACCGAAGATAATCAAAACCCGGACTGCTTCTGGCAGGCAGATGTCGAGTTAGCCGCAACGAAGTTGGCAGAGATTCTCGTTTCTCTCGATTCGGACGTACTGACTGTCTATGACGACCACGGAGGCTACGGTCATCCTGACCATATTCAATTGCATCGGGTTGGAATTCGAGCAGCTGAGATAGCTGGAATTAAGCGAGTGTTCCAAGCGAGTATGAACAGGGACCTATTCAAGGAGTTCTTGGCAAGCGCACCAAGGGATGATGGGTCGGAGACGGAGGGTCCTCAGGTTCCTGACCTCGATGAGTTCACCATCGGCACTCCGGAGTCGGATCTTAATGTCTGCGTTGACGTTGTGGGTTATGTCGACCGAAAGAGAGAGGCACTGTTGGCACATGCTTCTCAGATACCAGAGGATTCTTGGTTTCAATCACTTCCCGAAGAGCTCGTAACGAGAATGTTTAGCCGAGAGTGGTTCATCTATGGAGGAGTCGATGGTGGAAAACAGATCACAGACCTCTTTGATCCGAGCCTGCACTAATAGGGCGGGTCTCGTTCGACGAGCGGAATAAGAAGGATTATCTTCCCAGTTCGGTCAGAGAGTCGTCGTTCAGGTGTGGATCGGGTGATCTATCGCTTGATTCTTTGGAATCTACTATCACTATCGTCAGTAGTACCCAAAGTAGTGCTGCCATGGCCAGATGTAGATCAGCCCAAGTTGGATTTGATTTGCTGATTGCCGAAAAGGCCCCCAGCATTGCTACGAGCCCCAAGACTGTCATCAGAGATGCAGCAGCCCAGTGCCATAAGCTCGTGGCGCCCTTCCACCCGAGTGCTACAAGCCGGATGATTGCTGCACCGGCGAGGAAAGCCATGGAACGGTGTACGAGAGCAACGTCAACGAGCCTGGTCTGTCCAGTTGCAAAGCACACTGGCCAAGTGGGGCAGGCTGACCCAGCACCAGAGGCGACTACGAGACTCCCCGAGACAAGTAGTACTAGCGTGGCGCCAAAAGTGACTCCTCCCCAGGACTTGGCAAGGTTGGAGAGTTTGAAACTCGAACCGCTACGTATGGCTACAACAGCCGTTGCAGTCGTCGAAGCAAGGAAGACTAGACCGGTGATTAGATGTACTGTAACGGTCCACGGTGCGTTTTTTGTGAGTACGGTCAGACCGCCAAGTAGGACCTGGAAGATGACTAACCCGAACGCAAACTGAGCAAATCGACGTGTTGCTTGAGCCGTCTTGGTTTTGTATGACAGGTAAAGAGTGACTAACGCAGAAATTGTAACTATAGAAGCGAGATACCGGTGGCTTTCCTCCAAAATTGGATGGAGATGGAAGATGGGGCCCAGTTGGTTGTAGCAGAGAGGCCAAGACGGACAGCCCATTCCCGAGTCAGTCACCCTGACTGTGCTACCTAGGACTACGAGTGCATAGGTAAGTCCGGCTGTTACAGTCGCAGCGATAATCAGCCGTTTATCGTGGGGCACCCTGGGTATATCTGTACTTTGAGTGGCTGCGGACTCGCCTATGCCGTCAGACATCTGATCCATCTTCCTAACGGTTGTGAGTCCCGATCATGGCGCAGCCGCCGAATTAGATCAAATCGGAAGAACATCAATCGTATCTTTCTCAACTGTTCGGTCACAGCTTTCGTTCTCGACATGTAGGGACTGTTGAACTGTACGAAGTTTGTCCATGATTAGCTAGGTTTGGTGTACCCCTTAGTTGTGTGGTGCGTGTGCGCTTGAGGAGGAGGGCACGAAAGCGCAGGCTGGATCCTCGGCCAGTGGGTTTGCGTACTCCGTGAAAGCGCGGGAGCGAGATCCGCCACAAAGGTCTCGATATTCGCAGATCCCGCAGCGACCTTGGAAATCCGCTTCGCGGATCTGCTTCAATAGCGGATTATTCCTGTAGACATCTACAAGCGAGTCAGTCTTTACGTTGCCGAGCGAGAGAGGAAGGAAGCCAGAGGGGAATATCTCCCCACTTTGGGAGACAAAGACGATTCCCTTTCCATCTCTAGTTGCTACGGCTGGAGCCTTCGGCTTATGAGTTGGCTGTCCCATCAGTGTAAGAAGTTGGTTGGAGAGTTGGCGATATAGTGAGCCAGCTGGCAGCACGTCTGTCACTTCGCCAGTACTGTTTCGGAGGTTTGTTGCAACTCTCCTAAATAGGGGGGCTTCGACAGTTCTAACGAGCATTCCGTACTGCGACACGTCGTAAAGAAAGCGAGCAACGTCTTCGTTTTCCTCCGCAAGAAGTTCGAGGAGGTCGGTACCGCGGCCTACTTGGATCAGGAAAAATACCTCCCAGACTTGAACTCCTAGGCCTATAAGTGTCGCTGCCAGTTTCGGCAAGTCATTGACCGTAGTCCTCATGACAGTCGAGTTCACCTGTACTGTGTAGCCGATCCCGGTGAGCATGGCGATAGTAGCCAAGGTTGACTCGTAGTGACCCTGCTTGCCTCTAACGCCATCGTGAGTAGCACCGATCCCATCCACAGAAATTGAGACTGATCTAACTCCATATTCGAACATTCGTTTGGCGTTTGTCTCGTTGAGCAGTGGACTTACCGCTGGAGAAATTGCCACGCGAATTCCGAGGTCTCTTGCATAACGGATCAGCGAGAACGTATCGGTACGTACCATCAGATCCCCGCCAGTCATGACCAAAATTGGCGCTGGTTTGCCGAACTCAGCGATTTGGTTTAGGAGATCCAGCGACTCGGTGTGACTCAGTTCATCAGGTAACGCAGTGTCGATTGCGGTGGCCCGACAGTGCTTGCACGAAAGCGGACAGGCCTTTGTGGTCTCCCAGAAGACTAGGAGTGGCTTATGATCGAGTTGTTCAAGTCGTCCTTGGCGGTGTGCAATCTCTGCGGTTCCGTGGGTTGGTTCGAGCTGAGCGACGTGTCCAGCCATCCTTGAATGTGTCCCAACTTTGTCATCTGAGTCTCTACCGAATGTTTGCACTATGTGATGGTATTCATACAGATGATCTAAATAACAGAGTCGAACGGCCCATGAAGATGAGCCGATTTATGGGTCTTTCTGGGTCAGTCTTCAAGCCAGAAGGGGTTGACCATTTCTGACATATTGGTTCCCTGCTGGTAGCCGGCCTTGGCAGAAGGTGAAAGACAGGCAGGGTCGAGAGGGTTACCTTTAGCGGTGGTGAGAGATGCCCGGTTGGGAACCAAAAGCATCACGTCGCATCCGAGCGTTTCTAGCTCGCGGATCTCGGCGTCAATGTCAGATCTTGACTCCTCTGTTGATGAGGGGAGGAGGATCAATATCCGCTCGAACCCCGCCGCCAGATCGGCATTGGCAGTCGACCTGAGGCCGCCGTCAAAGTATTTGCGGTCATTTATGGTAGTTACTGGCCATATGCCCGGGATAGCACAGCTTGCTGCAACGGCCTGCACGAGAGGAATTTTTGATCCAACCGTGAAAACTTCGAGTTCACCCGTCGCTGCATCCACGCACGTAATGGCTAAAAGCTGCTGCGGCCAAGTTGTGCCAGAAAGTCGTCTGGCAATAACGTGCAACCTGGTGTCCTCGCTTACGGTCTTTGCGGAGACTGCCCACTTCCCAACGGACTGAAGGAACTGCTTTCGGTTCTTTGAAGTCGAGCGAAGTTCAGAGAGTTGCTTCATGTACTCGACAGGGTCGAAATCGACACCTATTTCAGTCGACTCGTCATCAACATGGGTGAAGCGCTCGTACGAAGCACTCATGGATCTGTCCTGCCTGAGATTGGTGCCCACGACCGCACCGGCCGAGGTTCCGATGACCAGATTCGAGTCACTCAGACTAAGTCCAGATGCCTCCAAGCCACGTATCATGCCGGTCTCCCAGCCGATTCCGAACAGGCCTCCCCCAGCGAGAACCAATGCTTTGGTGGTCACTTCGGATACACCCGCAGAATCACCTTAGCAGGGGCCAATACAGACCTTACGGTCCGGGTCAGCTGACCAGCCTGAATATGATCCCTCGTACAATTGCCCATCTTGAATACCAGCAACCCTCATGCCGATCAGAAGCGTGCAAGCCGATATTCCAGAACCGCAACTAGCGATGATCGCATCGGTAGATCCAGAAATGCGGGAAGCAAATACAGCCCGAATTTGCTCCGGTGACTTGAATTTTCCGTTTGCAATCAAGTCGGTCCAAGGAAGGGACCTTGCCGTCGGAATGTGACCGGCCACCCGGTCTATCGGTTCCACCTCTCCGAGGTAACGTTGGACTCCACGTGCATCGAGTATTAAAGCTGAGCCTTTTTCGATCATTTCAGCAATGCCCAGTGTGTCTATCGCTCCGTGTTCATACCAGTTGGTAAACTTGGGCAGCGCAGGAGTTACTGCTTCACAGCTGTTCTGTCCGGTTTCAAGCCGCCCTGTCCACTGCTGTAGTCCACCATCGAGGACCTGAACGGATATTCCTAGCCGATCCAGCATCCACCAGACCCTGCCTGCTATGGATCCGGCCTGGTCGTCATATACCACGACTCGTGAGCTCGCTGCTACGCCAAGCTTAGCCATTTCGGCGAGAAAATGTTCTGGAGTTGCTAGGGGATGCCTGCCTCTTGACGACTCTGAAGGTTGGGAGCACACTTCAGTAATATCGCAGAAGATTGAACCTGGAATGTGTCCGTTTTTGTATGCATCCTCGCCGACTCGTCCGTCTAGATACCATCTGCAGTCAAGGACTGTGAGTTTGACAGAGTCCTCAAGACATTTAAGAAGATCTTCAGCAGTGATCAGGGGTCCAAGCATCTCCAAACCGAATTCCCTCCTTATCTGACTATCTGAAATTAGTTGCTCGACAAGAAGTCCGGGCAACGCGGCGAGGATTTTAGAGGCGGTATTGTTTGGTGGGTGACTTTGTACGCGCTGGCGGCGATAGGAAAAGACAGACCGGGAATAGTTGCGAAAGTGGCGTCGGTGCTCGCTTTTCATGGGGCGAATCTAGAGGACTCTACCATGGCAAGTCTTGCCGGGCACTTCGCCATCATGTTGATCATCGACACGTCCGCCGAGGATAATGTCGAGGTACTGAGGGCGGACCTCTCCCAAGTTGGCGCCGAACTTGGCCTTTGGATTGATCTCAAGAGCATCAGTCGTTCCTACCCAACCGACGAGATCTCGCAGACGATCTCGATCTCGGTTCATGGTGCCGATAGGACTGGCATAGTCGCCGGTATTGCAAATGTGCTAGCCGATTATGACGCGAGCATTGTCGACATGACGACCCACAGACTTAATTCTTTGGGTACCACCTCTTACGTCATGTCATTGGAGGTGGATCTTGGAATTGACTCTACGGATGATTCCGTCGCTCGACTTGTTGCGGCACTTTCGGAAAAGGCTATGGAACTGGGAGTCACGGTCAAGGTACTCGATCCAGACGGGGATCTTCTTTGAATCTTGTGATCCTTGCTTGACATAGTGAGAGTGCCTAGTCCAGGACTTTCGGAAGTCTCGCGAGCTGTCGCTGTCTTCGACGAGACAATTCGGGATTTGGCCACTCAGATGATAGAAATCATGTACCAATCTCCAGGTTGCGTCGGACTTGCTGCCAATCAGGTTGGCCGAGTCGAGTCTCTTTTTGTTCTCGATGTATCTCGACACAAAAAGACAACCTCCCACCATGGATTGCTCGTAGTGGTCAACCCGACCATTGTTAATCGTGAAGGGCAGCTGACGATGAGGGAGGGCTGCATGAGCGTTCCCGACTTGACTGGAGACGTCACTCGGGCTGAGAGTCTGACTCTAATTGGATGTGACCTCGCTGGAAAGAGTCTCGAGATCGAATCTTCTGGCTTCGAGGCTCGCGCTATCCAGCATGAGGTCGATCACCTAGGAGGCTATCTCTTCATTGACAGGGTAAGCGGGTCCTCCAAGCTTCATAGTCGGAAGCGATATCTGTAGAACCCGCTCAAGTTCCTATAACAAGGCATCCAGATTTATGAGGCCAGCATTTCTGAACCATTTACGTCGGCGGCAAGATCGATAAGGTTGTCCAACAACTCCAACAGCATTGCTCGTCCGCTTGCATCCAGGAAATTATCATCCTCGCCAAACTTCTCATGGGCGGAGCCCACGTAAACCTCGGGTCTGTTCACAACCTTCGAGTTGGTGCCGTGCAACACTTGCCGGAGGTGGGCCTGAGCTCTCACCGTGCCAAATGCTCCAAGAGAGGCACCTGTGATGGCAACTGGCTTACCCGCCAGAACGCCTTTGGCATAAGGCCTCGATAGCCAGTCAATGGTGTTCTTTACGAGGCCCGTGTAGGAGTAGTTATATTCCGGCGTGGCTATGAGGACCGCGTCTGCGGCTGAAACCTTCTCCCTCAATGCGACTATCTCAGTCGGTAGGTTATGCGATTCGAGATCTTCGCTGTAAAAAGGTAACTTCTCCAAACCGGAGAGGATCTCGATATCCACATTTTTTGGTGCCATCTTTGCAATTGAGCGGAGGAGCTGGGTATTCGTGGATCCGACTCTTGAGGAACCAGAGATTGCTACTATTCGAACTTGCTTTGTCATGATCTTCTGACCTCGAAATTGTTCTGTGATAATTGATATTTCAACTACTAACTTAGAAGCGGTGAGTTTTGTTCCCGTCGATCGCCATTTGGCGTCCAGGAAAATAGAAGATCGCTGGTTTCACGTTCCCGCCGTACCTTCCGCTGCCGGAGCCACCTTGACTAAAGTTGGTTATTCCCTTCCAGGGTTCAAATTGTCACTTTTGACTGCGGCGTCAGAGAGTGGGCCGAAGCTATGCCGAAGTAGGGTGTGCAACCACACCTAGGCGATAGGTGAATTCTCCTGAAGTAAAGCACAATTTATTAGCGCAACATATTTTGTGACATCTTGGCGGTGTTCGGAGAGCTAATGATCTGCCGAAGAGAACGACTAGGCGCACCTGCGAATCAACGCACTGTCTTGCTTAGGGCAGGAGTTGCCGGCTGCAGGTTACAACAACTTGGTCTCCGGGTTGCCCAGCGCTGAAACCAGCGTTGTCAATATCGTTTCCAATAGTCTGTCAATTTCAAAGTAGGGGTCAGATTAGCCAATGTTAGTTCGGTAGCGGAATGGGCTGAGCGTCATCAGACGGCTGTGGAGCTGGGCGATTCTTCACCGGCTAGGTCGACTTTCGCCCGAATGTCGATCACTTCACCTACCGGATCTGCAGAGGCGTCTTCAAGTGACAGACCGTTGGGCTCGGGAAGGGCAACGATTGTAAGAAGAATGCCGACGACCGAGACGATTGCCATCGTCCCCATGACTCCTTGGATCCCGATGGATTTGAGAAGGTGTGGGACGAATAGTGCACCTAGGAAGGCTCCCAGCTTTCCTGCGGCGGCTGAGAGTCCATCCCCGGTTCCCCTTATGGCTGTGGGGAAGATCTCTGACGGGTATACGAAGGTTGTCTGGTTCGGTCCGAATTCTACGAAGAAGTAACTGATGGCGAATATGACCAAGAATGTCCAAGTACTGGTTGACACGCCGGGAATGAGGGCGATTGCTGCAAAGCAAACAGCCATCATGCCGAAGCCTTGCCACTGAATCCGCTTTCGGCCAATCTTGTCCATCAGTGCTACGGCTACCCAGTATCCTGGCAGGGCGGCCACTGCGAAGATTGCCAGACTAAATAGTGTGTGGGAAAGTAGCGTACCGTTCGGTTGAAGGGCTTTCAGGATAAGGGGGCTCGAGACCGAGTTGCCGTAAAAGGCGATGTCCATGAGAAACCACGAGCCCGCTGTACCTATGAGTCTTTTCAAGAACGGTTTGGAGGTCAGCTTTGCAGGTGTGCGCCCGGAAGGATCATCGCCGACTATCCCATTGAAGTCAGTAGGTGCCTGATCGCCTAACGTCCAGGTCATGGCCTCTATGGTTGCCTCTTTATCGCCCTTTATGTCGAGGGTAAATCTTGGCGTCTCTTTGATCCTTCTACGCAGGTAGATCACTGATGCCGCCGGTATGGCACCCAGTCCCAGCATCAACCGCCAAGCCAAACCGTTCGATACTCCGGCGCCGATGAAAATTGATGCAATAGCAGGCCCGGCCAAAAGCCCGAATCCTTGCATTGCAAAGACAGTACCGATGAGTCGCCCACGCGACTTCTTGTTTGCGTATTCAGACGTGATGACTGCTGATGTGGCGTAGTCCCCGCCGACACCGAAACCAACGAGCACGCGAAAAATTAAAAGCGAGGTGAAGTTCCACGAAAGTGCACTGAGGATGGCCCCCAGTACCAGAATGCCAACCTCTAACCCGTACATCTTTTTACGCCCGAGACGATCCATTAGCCGGCCGAAGATTATCGCCCCGAGTACTGACGCGAGCAACGAAATCGAATTAAGCAGGGATATCTGATTAGTGCTCAGATGAAAGATCGGCGTGAGGAGTACCGTGACGGTTCCAATTATGAAAAGGTCGTATGCGTCGGTGAAGAACCCCATGCCGGCTGTGAAGACGGTGACCCAATGATTCTTTGTTATTGTCGCCTCGTCGAGCGAGCGAAAGATCTCCGCTCGGGATGGAGTCGTATCTGACATCTTCCGTACTGCCTTTCAACGCCCGCATCCGGGAGGTGAACTCAATCTCTCTTATAGGTAAACAGTAGAAGATTTGAGGTGAACGGTACGTGGATGCCCGCTTGCGAATTGGGAAACTAAGAGTGAACAATAGGTAAACTGACCCTAGTTGAGCCCACGAACGAGCCGTTGTGGATTTGGAGGGCATTCTGCTGCAAACCGTTCTGCGCTCAGCGATCTGTCTTTGACCGTTTTTGTGTCGACGCAAAGTTCTGAGTTCCAGACCTGACGGTTTAGAAGATGACCGTGGATATGGAGATGTCCATCGAGCCACTAACTGTTCGTTCCATATTTCTTCGGCTTGGTTGCGCCGATTCTTGGAAATCAAATCACATACGTTGGTGGGGTGTGTAAGGATATTTGTGAGGGCTTCTTAGGTTCAGCTTCGCCAAGAGGAGGGCTGGTTGATGTCGGATGCGGTAGGGACGCAGGATCCCGCTTACTCGAGTGAGGATCGTCGACTTGAGAGCTTGGGCTATCGCCCACAGCTCAATCGTGTGCTAGGACTATTTGCCAATTTTTCCGTAGCGTTCACCTACCTGTCTCCGATGGTAGGCATCTACTCGCTATTTGTTCTCGGTCTCGGAACGGGTGGACCTGCTTATGTATGGTTGACATGGCTTCCGGTTGCTGGCATGTTGCTGGTGGCGTTGGTTTTTGGGGAGTTGGCGAGTCACTATCCTGTGGCTGGCGCACTCTACCAGTACTCTAAATTTTCGGTTGGACCCAAGTACGGCTGGTTCGTTGGATGGTTCTACGGAATTGCGCTACTGGTGACAGTTGCTTCTGTCGATACCGGAATTGTCAGTTACGTTACCTCGCTCCTGCAAAACTGGTTTGGCTGGAAATTGAATCCATCCAGCCATTGGGTGGTGTTGGTTGTCACCGTTGCGCTCCTCCTCATACAGACCATTTTGAACATCACAGGTGCAAAGGTGATGGGTCGGGTAGCTCAGTTTGGCGTATATGTCGAGATTGTCGGAACCGTTGGCGTAGCGATCATTCTTGCCATAAACGGCTTCCATCACGGCTTCTCCTACCTGTTTACTGCCCAAGGTGTGCAGCACGTGAAGACCAATCCGCTTGGCCTCAACTTCAACGGACACTGGCTGACAGGTGCCGCATTGATTGCGGTACTAGCGCCGGTCTACATCTTCTATGGGTTCGAGTCAGCGGGCGATATCTCCGAGGAGACAATAGACGCTGGGCGGCAAGTACCTCGGTCAATGCGGTTGGCTTTGATCTGGGGTGGATTGGCGTCTTTCATCCTAACTATGGGACTACTGCTGGCAATTCCGGCGCATAACGGTGTAGCCGCGACGATAAACGGTGGCGGTATCCCCTTTATTCTGGGTTCACTCCCATCGTGGCTGCAGGACTTCCTGCTCCTGATGATCATCTTCGCGTTCTTCTCCTGCGGGACATCGGTTCAAGGGGCGGGTGCGCGACTCGCTTTCTCCTACGCGCGAGATGGAGCCCTGCCGGCGGCCCGTTGGATATCCCAGGTGAGCAAGCGTCACAAAGCCCCTGTCAACGCGTTGATCGGTGGAACTGCGGTTACGGTGCTTTTCATACTGCTGGAGTTCTTGTCACCTACCAAAAATGTCCATATCCTGTTCTTTACCTATCCCGCTAATACAAACATTCTGGTATCTCTGGTCTCTTTCGGGGTAAGCGGAATCTACCTTTCGTTCTTCATGACCGTCCTTGCAGCGGCGATTGCGCGGGCAAAGGGGTGGGTTGGCGAGGGCCAGTTCACCCTCGGTTCGTGGGCGTGGCCGGTGACAATTGGTGCACTTGTGTACTTAGGGGTCATGTTCATAAATATCATTGCACCGACCGGACTGTCGAGTCCGAGGGGATACTTCAACCTTGACTGGATCACTTTTGTCGTAATGGCTGTGATTGCAATCGTTGGCGCGATCTACATGTTGGTGGGCCGACCTGACAAAGGGCTTGAAGGTCACCTGCATGATGAATTGGAGCCCACTGGTGCCGAGCGTGAGACAAAGGGCTAGACGTAAGCCAAGTCGGTAGCCTCCGATCTGGGAAGCGTCCGACATGGCCTGAAATGATCCCAGCCCACCAAGGAACGGTGGCGAGTTTGGTTAGTAAGTGGACCCGGCTGCTTTCTCGGCTAAGAAGATATGCCGCCGGGTCCGGCGGAGTGCTGATGCAGTGCAGGTTCCGGTGTGTAGGGTTTGTACGCCATGGCATGGTCTTGAGAACGTGTCGGTGATGAATGGTACCTTCAAAATTGATCTGTTGCGTGACAGAATATTCAGCAGACAAACTCCGCGGCTCAGCGGAATGACTTGACTCCCAGCCACCTAGGGGTCGTGTCGCAATAAGCGTCATACTCGTTGTGAAATCGGTGTCGGAGGTACTCTTCCTCGGATTTGACTGTAGTTCTGTCCACAAATATCCACGTAAAAAGCACCAGGATAATTCCGGTTGGAGAGCCGAACCTGAGCGATGTGCTGATCGATGAAAGTGCCGCTGAAACGTAGATCGGGTTCCTCGTATACTTGAATGGCCCCGTCTTGATGAGGCTGGTCTTCGCTTTTTTTGGATCCGGGCTTTGGCCCGAACGCTTCATTGTGATGATCGTCCAGGCTCCAAGTGCGCCTCCAGCTACCCGGACCCCAGCAGCTACCGCCGTCGTGGCCCCTTGTGGGGGCCGGGACCGCCGCAATGCTTTCCTGTCGAAAATCCACCCGATAGTGGTGGCGAGCCCGAAGAGTATCGGCGGAGGGATCGGCCTTTGATCATGAGTTGAGGTATCTTCGGATTCGAACATGTTGCTAAGGGTATTCGAAGACTGTTGGCGTCACACCCATCGACGTCCACCTTTGCGGTGAAGTTGAATTCCTAGGTCGCTAAGCCAGCCACATGAAGAAGTTGACGGAGTCAAATGGACAACGATGTCAACAAAGCACGACGAGCAGTTTTGTCAACCCGACCTCCCACATTTCCGCAGGAAGGGCCAGTTGTTGCAATGAACGTCAATGGGGTCGATTAAAAATCGCTTCTAGAGCTCCAAAATCTTCGCTAAATCCTATTCAATTACGATACAATCGGTGGAATTGTAGCTATTTGGCGACGATTTAGGGGGGAAAGTTGGAAAACTCCGACGGTATGAGTAGTCCGGGGGGTGGGACCGAAGAGGGTCACCTGCGGAAGGGTGCTCTCAATTTATTTGAGTCTGCGGTCATGGGTGTTGCCGGTGTTGCACCCGCTTATTCGATAGCAGCTTCTACTGCGGTTCTTGTCGGCGCAGTGGGCCTTGGCGGACCAGCGGCACTTCTTTACTGTGGCGTGGCCATGTTCGGTATTGTCTGGGCCTTCAACTATCTCGGAAGGATAGAGGCGAATTCAGGTGCCAGCTACGCCTGGGTGAGACGTGCCCTTCACCCAGTGCTCGGCTACATTTCGGGATGGGCCCTCGTCGTATCTGCCTTGATCTTCATGGTGGCTGGTTCATTTCCTGCTGGGTCGGTCACACTTGGACTGTTCTCGAGTTCGCTTGCCAGCAATGTCACCGCTGTCACAATATTTGGTTCGATCTTTTTCCTTCTGATGATTGTGGCTGTAATTGCCGGAGTGACCGTCACGGCGAAACTTCAGGTGATCATGTCCACTATCGAATTGGTGATTCTGGTCGTCTTCGCAGTTCTCATGTTGGTGCACGGACATGATGTCCACACCTTCAGCTGGAGTTGGTTCTCGCCGAGAATCTTCAGCGGATCGTCCGGTTTCTTCGCCGGTGCCTTAGTTGCTGCCTTCTACTACTGGGGCTGGGATGTCACAGCCAACCTAAATGAGGAGACCAAAGCAGCTAAAGTCACGCCTGGTCTTGGCGGCATCTTTGGAGTGATCGTGGTGTTCGTCCTCTTCGAAGTGTTCACTATCGGAACAAACATGATACTTACCAATAAGCAGGTTTCGAATAACGCTGGTGATGTTCTGGACGTCCTTGGACAGATCGTATGGCGTGGAACTGGCGGAAAGCTCATCGTCGTGGCCGTGATCCTATCTACAGTTGCAACGCTGGAGACGACGATTATTCAGGTATCCCGGACGTTGTTCGCCATGGGGAGAGACGGGACGCTTCCGAGGGCGCTCGGTGCTGTGCATCCGAGACTGAGGACTCCGTGGATAGCAACCATCGTGGTTGCAATCATTTCTCTGGCTCTTTTCGTAGGGTCCCAGTTCATCGGATCGCTCGGATCGATCCTCACAGATGGGATCAATGCGATCGGCCTACAAATTGCCGTCTATTACAGCCTCGCCGGTCTTGCGGTTGTGGCCCTTTACCGGAAGCATATCTTCAAGAGTGTGGGCAACTTCATTTTCATGGGGTTGTGGCCGCTGGTTGGAGCGATCTTCATGATAGTTATGTTCATCAAGACGATTCCAGGACTCAACGGCACCACGCTGGTCGTTGGACTTGGGGCCCTGGCCCTCGGATTCATCCCGATGACAATTTACTGGGTGAAGGGGCGTCCGTACTTCAAGATGCCAACCGCCGAGGAGAGGACTGTCAGCGACGATGAATTGAACCTTGTCGACGCGTAAGGGCTTCTGACCTTCATTCGATATGTAGACCAGAGAGGGCCGGTGTCGCTGCAGAATCTGCAGCGCCCGGCCCTCTCCTGTTTTGATCTGCTGTGATGCTTGGAACCAATTCTGGCGCCGAATTGTGGGCGGGCATGGGGTGGCTCGAAATCGATTCGTGTAAATGTTGAATCGGGAGAGCATGGAAGTGGCATGCTACATTTGTTCGTCCGTCATGGCGATGGCCCAACTTTGGTGTAGCTTCTCATGCATCGTCCAACCCGGGGAGTTGATGTCAGATGGAGAGTTCAGGAGCGGACAAATGCGCCGATTGGGCTTCGCCTGAAAGGGTCGAGCTGCGAAGGACGGTAAGAGGGTTCACCGAGCGGTATGTTCTTCCCAATCTCGACGAGTGGGAGAAAGATGGGGAGGTACCCAGGAACGTTCATCGTGTAGCTGGGAAACTTGGTCTCTTGGCAGCCGGCTTTCCTGAGAACGTAGGTGGAGTCGGCGATATGATCGACAACCTTGTCATTACTGACGAACTGATCTCAGCGGGAGCCTCGTCTGGTTTCGCTGCCGCTTTGCTCACCCACCATATCGCACTGCCCCACATTGTTGCCTCTGGTGACGAATATTTGATCGAGAGGTATGTACTTCCAAGTATCTCTGGTGAGATGATCGGTTGCCTTGGGGTAACGGAGCCAACCGGTGGCTCCGATGTGGCCGGTCTGGCAACCAAGGCCGAGGACCATGGAGATCACTGGCTGATCAACGGTTCGAAGACTTACATCACTTCAGGTGCGCGAGCCGACTTCATCGTCGTAGCAGCCAGTACTGACGGTGCCGGACACGCTGGGGTCTCCTTAATTGTGGTTGACACCTCGTCCGCTGGATTTTCGGTGACCAGGAGACTTGAGAAGATGGGGTGGGCCTGTTCAGATACAGCAGAAATAACTCTCGTCGATGTCGAAGTGCCCAAAGCAAACCTGGTGGGGGAGCGGGGTACTGGGTTCTACCAGATAATGAGAAATTTTGATGGAGAGAGGCTTGGTCTTGCAGTGCATGGCTACGCCTTGGCAAGTAGAGGTCTCGAACTAGCAGTTGAATGGGCTCGAACCAGAAGGAGTTCAGGTGCGCCGCTGACCTCACTTCAAACGATCCGCCACAAGTTAGCTGAGATGGCGAGACAGACTGAGGTTGCACGGGTCTTCACCCAAAAGGTTGCTACCGACTTTGCCGCAGGGCGGGTTGGTTCAAAGGAGGTGGCCATGGCAAAGAACACCTCGGTATACGCCTGCGATTACGTGGTCGATCAGGCGCTTCAGATACACGGTGGGCTGGGCTATATGAAAGGGAGCGAGGTCGAACGAATATACCGAGATGCGAGGATCCTTGGAATAGGCGGCGGGACGAATGAGATAATGAATGAGATCATCGCAAAACGGATGGCGCTGGTCTGATTCGGATCCATGTCGATTGCGACGCTTTGAAGGCTCTTGTTAGAACTGGTCCTGTGGCGGGTTATTTTATGCGTGAACTGTCAATGAAGCATTAACGCAATGGACGAGCGATGTGACTCCAAGTGCGGTAGTTTGTCCGTGTCGGACCCGGGGGTATGGTCCGATATCTCCAGTTTGCTGCGAGATTCGAAGCTGGTGACCGATAGGGAGAGGTTGGGTGGACACGTCAGGGCTGAGGTTGACCAACAGCAGTTCGGCTCTGTCCAACTTCTGGCATCCCGTGGCACGTTCTGCAGAAGTTGATTTTCAGCCGAGGCGCGTAGTGCTACTCGGAGTTGCCTACGTGATCTACAGGGGAATTGATGGTTTGGTCGCCTTCGTTGACCGTTGCGCACACCGCCTTGCTCCGCTGTCGATAGGTCGCTGCGAGGGTGACAGTTCAATTCGGTGCGCTTACCACGGATGGCTCTTCGATCGGAGCGGGAAGTGTATTGATATACCGGCACTTGGACCTGGAGTTCCACCTCCAATCCGTGCACGACTCGAAGGGCCACATTCGATAGTCGAAAGGTTTGGCATGATATTCATTGCGCCGAAGGCTCCGGTTGCGGATCTTCCGGAGGTGGAGGTTGCTGGAGACGCACACTTCATGGTAGGCGAGATTCCGCCGGTGAGTGCGAGGGCTTCTGCTGGCATCATGGTGGATAACTTTCTCGATATTGCTCACTTCCCTTTCGTCCATGCAGCGACCTTTGGGGCCGAGGAATCGACCTATGTCGAGCCGTATAGCGCAGAGCAAATTGGAACCAGTGCCGTCCTTAGCTACGAGCACCTCTTTGCGAATCGCGAAGATAAAGGTGTGGTGACGGGGGCACGGCCGCTGTTGCAGCGAAGGCGAATGACATATCGATACTTTGCGCCATTTTCGGTGACCTTGAGACTAGATTTCCTTGACTCTGGTGGTACGAATTTGATCGGATTCTTCGTTCAGCCCGTTGATGACCAGTCCTGCTGCCTCTATTCGACGCTCTGGAGAGACGATCTGGCTGGTGATGAAGGAAAGATGAAGGAAGCGATCGAGTTCGAGCTGAAGGTACTCGAGGAAGATCTCGCGATACAGGCTGCGTATGAGGAACTCACTTTCCCGATCGATACGTCTATCGAGATCCATACGAGAGCAGACAGGTTGACCCTTCTAATGAGACGGATTTTAGGCGAGCTGATCGGGTCGATCGACTAAGTGTCTGTACGCGTTAGCTGAGAGTCGAACGACAATAAACCAGGCGGGGCTGGAAAGTTGTGCAGGAAATCCTGCACCCATATCGAGGAGGTAATTGAAGGTGAAGGAAGTGTTGTCGATACCCATGGCTGAAGCGGGCCCGGTAGGCATAGAGAGGCGGGGGATCGACTTCGTGCCCGAGGCAGAGCGCTGGGCGAGGCCGGTCAACCTGTTTTGGATGTGGGCTGGGGCGATATTCAATGTGGAGTATCTCGTCTATGGCGCCGTACTGATGAGCTTCGGCTTTTCATTCGCTCAAGCCGTATTTCTGATACTCGTCGGAAATCTCTCCTGGATCCTTTTAGGTCTCACGAGCCTTCAGGGACCGTTGGCGGGTACCACCACCTTCACTATCAACAGAGCTTCCTTCGGCCCAAATGGGTCTAAGCTCCTCGCGTTTTTCAACTGGCTGACCCAGGTGGGGTTTGAGACAGAAGGAATCGCTCTGATTGTTTTGGCAGGACTTGCGCTTACGACAAAGGCTGGAATCCACTCAAGCACGGCGCTAAAAGTTGCCTTCATAGTCGCTGCGTCGCTGATCCAGTTGGTGCTCCCTCTCTTCGGACACGAGACGATCCTCAAAACGCTACGCGTCCTGCTCTTCCCGTTTTTGGCTCTTTTCGTCGTCTTCGCCTTCCTTAGCTTGTCCAAAGTGAATCTGCACTCGGTCCATCATGGAGCGAACTGGCAGACAATGCTCGAGGGCCTCGCCTTCGTCATCACCACGTCCGGGCTTGGTTGGACCGAGAACGGCAACGACTACTCCAGGTATCTGCCAAAGAAGTCGTCAGCCAAGGCGACAGTCGGCTGGGTGTTCTTAGGTACCTTCGTACCGTCAGTTCTCCTAATGGGGTTAGGGGCAGCGGTAGCCACTTTCGCAGGTTCGAATTCAGGGAGTATCACCGGAATGAGCGCCGCCTTCTCCTCGTGGTTCCTGTGGCCGTACCTGATCGTTTCGATCATCCAGTTATTTGCTATCAATAGCCTTGACCTCTACTCGTCGGGTATGACCCTTCAGGCTCTCGGACTCAAGTTGACGCGACTCCAGGCGGTTTTTGTCGACACGGTGATCTGTGGACTCTTCGCTGCCTACGCCATCTTTGCAAACTCTTTCAATACGTTGCTTCAGGAGTTCATCCTTTTCATTGTGGTTTGGGTTGCTCCATGGACAGCCATCTATCTAGTTGACTGGTTGTTGAGAAAGAAGCGATACCAGGAGCAGGAGCTTCAACGTACAGATGGGGGAATTTACTACCGCAATGGTGGTGTCCACTGGCCTGCAATCATCGCTCAGATTCTCGGCATGTTTGCTTCACTTATGGCGCTGGATGCGTACCCTCACTTTGTTAGCCCCGTTTCGAACGCGACCAACGGCGCTGACTTTTCTGTGTTTACCGGCTTGCTCGTTGGTGGTGTTGCATACCTGATATTGGCGGGCAAGGGAGTCAAGAGCGAGGCAGAACTCCATACTGACTGATCCTCGAGCAGGTGGTTCGCCGCTAGTTAGACGTGGAATGCGTTCTCATGGATACAGGGAAGCTGTCGGCGGAGCTCGCCCTGTATCCTGCAGCGCATCGGATATGCAACGGGAACCGAAGTCTAAACACCTTCTAGGATCTACGAGGTGAAAGTACAGTCGCGTTTACCTGAGGTTGAATGTTGATTGGGAAGGTCCACCGCTCGGTCTCTGCCCGGCGTGGGGGTGTGCTATCCGTCTTGGTATTCGCACTTTCTGGATGTACCGTTGGCGGTGGAGGCACTCCGCAAACTGCTGCCCCGACTACAACGACGCAAGTTCGTACTACCTCGACAACGACTACCTGCACAAATCGGAAAGTCCTTGCGGGATGGCCAAACTCGGAGCTAGCGGCACAAGTGGTGGTAGTTCCGGCTTCAGATGCAGCTCCACTTGCAGTATCCTCGCTCGTGGCTGGTGGCGCTGGTGGAGTGATACTCTTCGGATCGAACCCTACTTCGCAACTTGCCGGACAACTGGCGCAACTAAAGACTCTAAACACATTCGGTGTCGCTCCATCGATCATGTCGGACGAGGAGGGCGGCGCAGTCCAGCGCTTGACCGTGTTGACCGGACCGATACCTTCGGCTAGGGAGATGGGAGCGACCATGTCCGCCTCCCAGATCGAGACACTTGCCAAGTCCCTAGCAATTAAGCTTTCGAGTCTGGGCCTGACCGTAGATCTGGCTCCAGTATTGGACGTTGATGGTGGACCGGGACCGTCGAATACAAATCCTGATGGAACCAGATCATTCTCTGCGGATCCGGCAGTTGCCGCCAAGGACGGGTTAGCGTTCGCGAAGGGACTCATTCAAGGCGGAATCACTCCTGTAGTCAAGCACTTTCCGGGTCTCGGCGGAGCTACAGGGAATACCGACGTGATGTCTGCTTCCACCCCGCCCCTGTCAACCCTTCTTACTGTTGGCTTGGTCCCTTTCAGGGCGGCCATAGCGGCCGGTCTTCCAGCTGTTATGATCTCCAATGCATCGGTTCCGGGAATTACCGCAAAACCTGCGAGTCTCTCGAAGGCGGCCGTCTCATACCTGAGGAATGTCATGGGCTTCAAGGGGACGATCATCACCGATTCTCTGTCGGCTCAGTCAATTTCAAATCTGGGACTCTCGGTTCCACAAGCAGCGGTCGAGTCCATAGGTTCCGGAACAGACTTAGTACTGTATAACACGTTGGATCCTGCCCTGACCTTCAAACAGACCGTTGACGCACTGGTTGTAGCAGTTTCCGATGGAACCCTAGCGAGGCGTACACTTTTAGACGCCGTTGAAAGTGATCTAAGTTTCAAAGGTGTTGATCTCTGCGTTGGTTGACGCTGGGTAATCAGTAGGGCTCTCCCGTCGGCGATTCTGTACCATTTCTGGTCCTAGATTGCGATGGTAGTCACAATTTGGTAGGGCCATTTGACACATTCAGCGGTTATGCCCTTGTCAAATTCGCAACAAGTCCTATCATTCGTTCGAAGGGGTGTTCTCGGTCGGATTGCATTAGTCGTGGATTGTCAGGATTCAATGCATACTACGGGTGAGTTGAGGTGAATCGATGAATGAGGTTGCAACTCACGGTGCGGGTGTTTCTCTCAAGCAAGCCGAAGTGAAGGTTCGGGTTGGCTTGGTCGGTTGTGTGAGCACGAAAGCGCCGTCGGCCGCCCAAGCTAAGGATCTTTATACCTCAACGCTCTTCAGAGGGCGCCGCGACTGGGTCGAGAAGACCTGCGATGCGTGGTTCATCCTGTCTGCCAAGTACGGACTGGTTCTGCCGACTCAGGTGATAGATCCGTACGAAGTCGCCCTCACCGACGCGCCGATCGAGTTCAAACATGACTGGGCGGATCACGTCACGCGTCAGCTCAGGGCTGTACTAGGCGACCTCAGCCACTATGACTTTGAAATACACGCAGGGTCGGCTTATAGGGACTTCGGGCTTGTCCAGCAGTTGAAGGCGGCTGGCGCCCACGTTCTTGTTCCGGCTGAAGGTCTCCGGGTAGGGAGCCAACTTGAACTGTACCGGATCAATAGCTCCCACGAGCACACTCGTGAGGACTCTATGGCGGTCCACCCCGCTCATTCGACGCACACTCACCATCGCTCTTCATACAACGAGATCGGTAGACGATTACTCGAAGTCGAAGGTGAGTCGGTCAGTTTGAGCATGGTCGATCTGGAGGAGATTATCGGTCGCTTCCTGCCAAACTCTGCGAGGGCCTATAGGGAGTGGTGGGCAAATACCGAGCGGTCCCCCCAGGCGAGGGGATGGCTTTCGGCTGGCTGGCGTGTAGAGGCAGTTGACAGAGAGAGGGAGCTCGTGCATTTCAGCCGTAATCCCGAAGGATATGTACCGAAGGTAGGACGGAGACCTAAAAGGCACTTGAGTGATGCAGGGGTCGAAAGCGGTTCAAGTTCAGAGAAGATTGTAAAGACAGGGCTCTACCTGGAGAACTTCCGAGAGACTAAGGGGTGCAACTACCGTTGGCCGAAGACCGTTGAACACTTCTCACGGTGCTTCTCGGCGGATCTGCATATTGGATCGACTGTCCATCAATTCAAACACGCTATAGGGGAGCGATATCTATTTGGCGAACTCCGCGTCCACTCCGTCACGTTTTTGGATGGAAGACCAGTAGTCGAAGGAGCTGGTTGCGATGACTTTAGGATCTCGCGTTCGCTAGTCAGCTTCATCCGCGACGGCGAGAATTCAATGCTCATGAGTAGGGACGAGTTGCCGGCCTTCTACAAGGACTTCGATGTGGTGTTCCAGTCAGACGAGATCGTCTCTCCGGACTCAAGAAGCGTTCTGGCGGTGAAAATACGCGAAGATGACGTTGCCCATTGGGCGCTGCATGCAGCGATTAGGAAACTCCTAATTATGCCGACTGTCTCAAGTGCAAAAGTAGCAATAGGTATACCAAACGCCGAAACAAGTGGCCAAAAGGAGTCCTCGGCCAGGGTGGGGTCAAAGCGAACATCGCTTTCTGGTCGGGCCAAGAAGCTGACTGCTGATATCCTCGTTCGCTTTCAAGGTGAAATTGGTGAGGCAAGGCTTCCAGGGGCGGGCATGCTCAGCTCGACGGCGGAAGGCGACCAACTTGTGCAGGACGAACCCTTCGCATTTTTAGTTGGGGTCATCTGTGATGGTACCGAAGGTTCCGCAATGAGTTGGGACGTACCACTTTTGCTCAAGGAGAGGATGGGTCACCTTGATCCGCATCGTATCCGAGCAGATTACATCGCTCTTCGCAAGGCCATGGTCTCTCCTGAACCACTCCTTCCACACGTAAATGATGTGTCGGAGGCAATCGCTGAGGCCGCCGACCGCGTCGTGCGCATATACGGCGGTGACGCCTCGCGAATATGGTCCAACAGGCCAAATCCGACGCAATTGATGCTCAGACTCGAGCGTTTCGCTGGTATCGGTAAGAAGAAGGCACAGGTGGCCACTGAGATACTCACCAGGTTTCTGGGTGTTGACTTCTCGAACGGCGTCGATGTAGAGGCGGGCTTCGATAATCAGGTGAGGCGAGTCTTCGCCCGGGTCGGCCTAACTGAGTCGGATCAGCGGGATGAGGTGATTACTGCGGCCAGAAGGCTCTACCCAACTAGGCCGATCGTATTGGATCAGTCAGCATGGGAGGTTGGACGGCGTTGGTGCACCCCGTCTGAGCCGAACTGCATCGACTGCATCTTGAAGTCGACCTGTTTGAGGCTCGCTACTGCAGGCTCAGCGTAACGAGCGATCAACACGCTCTCATCACGGGCTAGGTTGGAGAGCTTCGGAGTTATGAACATTTTGCCTCGGGTCGATGAGAGTTCAAATGCGGCCATAGCGCAGAATTACGTGTCAGCGGTTGCCCTTGATGAGCTTTCAAGGCCCCATCAGCCGATCGTAGAGGGGCCGAGGCTGAAACAGCCTCCAGAACTTCCGATCACTAACGGCAGGATGCTTATTTTGAACGCGCTGTACGCGGTTAGTCCAAGTTGCGACGGCAACCAGCTTGCGCTGTAAAGCTGAATGGCGACATTGGCTTTCCTTAGCATCCGTAGAGTCACGAATACCGGACTTGCTGACGTAAGTCGGCAAATGATCGTGAGATGTAACAAGCGGCAAGAAGATCGATCAAATATCCGATAGTGGAACTTTTGGATGTAGGTGTGTGTCTCCGGTGTTGTCGGTGGTGTTCGAGATTTCGAATATTCCGCCGAGGGGGCGATAGATCTACAATGCAATGTTTCTTGAGACCGTAAAACTTGTTTGGCGGTATGGATTCTGAAGATCCTGGAGTGTTTTGCGTGCAGGGTAGATCGAGAGGTGGAGGTTCGCCGTGCTGAGGGACTGTAGAGAGTTGCATGCCCAGCACTTCGATGATGGGCGCGTCGTACCTGAATGCATGACTTTCATCTGAAGGATGAAGCGGCCCCTAAGTCGGCTGAAGAGCGATTACTTGGATTGTCCCCCCTTAGCGTGAAAACGGCAACTGTATGGCGGACGCTGAATAGGGCTGCGGGAACTTGAGTGGGTCGATTCGTGCCGAGGGATCAGCTTCTGACTGGAGCAATTTGCTGGGTCGGCACCTTAGTTTCGAAGTCGAGACGAAGCAGAGGTGAAGTCAGATTGGAGTAGCTGAGCCGATGCATAGCAAAGAGACAGCCTTGGAGCATTCGTACGGATCGCTATCGAGATTTTTCGATTAGCGTCATCTACATGGCCATTGTTCCCGATGAGAAGGACTGGACTTGGGTACTCGAAAGGGCCTGCCCTGAGTGCGGCTTCGACGCTTCGGAACTCGATCGACAAGACCTGGCGGCTCTGATACTCGAGGTGGCTGGACGGTGGGAGCCGGTGCTGAACGGCGATGAATTGGCCATCCGACACAGTCCCGATGTTTGGAGTGATCTTGAGTACGCTTGCCACGTAAGGGACGTGTTCAGGATCTTCGATGAACGCCTGAGTCTGATGCTCGAGCTGCAGGATCCGACCTTTCCAAACTGGGATCAAGACGCCACAGCGATCGAAGATGGTTATGCGAACCAGAGCCCAGCTTTGGTCGCAATTGAGCTTGGCGAGGCTGCTGACCTACTCGCAGAGCGTTTTGCTTCTCTGGAGCCGGGGCAGTGGCTTAGGACGGGTACACGTTCAAACGGATCCCGCTTCACGGTCGAATCGATGGGGCGCTATATGATTCACGACCCCATTCACCATCTGAACGATGTCGACCACGACTGAGGGGACGCACAAGGTGCACCCCCTCAGTGCGCTAAATACGATTTAGGTACTTAACCAAGGATTTCATCGATGTTCGACATGATCTCGGGCGTAAGCTGCTCGATGATTGGCTCCGCCGCCAAGTTCTCCTCGAGCTGGGAGAGTCGAGAGGCGCCAAGGATCACAGTTGAGACGTTCTTGTTGGCAGCACACCACGCTATAGCGAGTTGAGACATTGTGCAGTCGAGTCGGTTTGCTACCTTAGTAAGCTCGACGACCTTCCGATTTGCTTCAACAGAGGTAAGTGAGTCTTTCAACCACTCATATCCGGCAAGTGCGCCTCGAGAACCATCGGGAACGCCGTTGGCGTACTTGCCGGTCAGCAGTCCTGAAGCTAATGGACTCCAAGTTGTCAGGCCAAGTCCGTGGTTTTCGTACAGGGGAGCGAACTCTTTTTCGACCTTATCCCTGTGTAGCATGTTGTACTCCGGCTGCTCCATGACTGGGGCGTGTAGATGGTACTTTTCTGCAACTGCGTATGCTTCGGTAAGCGCGGCCGCAGACCACTCCGAAGTGCCCCAGTAGTGCGCCTTGTGGCTCGAGACGATCTCGTGCATCGCCCAAACAGTCTCCGCTATTGGCGTATTGGGATCGGGACGATGACAGAAAACCAGATCGAGATGGTCCAGGCCGAACCTCTCGAGGCTCGCGTCTATCGCCTCCAGCAAATACTTCCGGTTCAGCGTGAACTTGGTATTAGGGGTGTCATGTATTCCCCAGAAAAACTTTGATGAGACGACGTAGCTATATCTCGGGAGTCCAAGGTTTTTGATTGCCTGCCCCATGATCCTTTCGGATTCGCCGCCCGAATAGGCCTCTGCGTTGTCGAAGAAGTTGACGCCAGCAGACACGGCAGCCTCCATCACTTTGGATGCGCTGTCAACGCCCAATTGGGGGCCGAATGTGACCCATGATCCGAGTGATAGGACTGAGACTTTGAGTCCCGAACGCCCCAGCCTTCTGTATTGCACTTTTTCCTCCTGAACGTGGCGCTCGCCACGCTGTGGTTGCTTGAACTGTTAAACCTAGACGCAGTTCGATTCAAAGTATGAATGCTGAACTGTCAGCTGTAGCCTCACTTCGAGCAGTTGGCCGTGCTGTCAAGTCAGAGTCGGTAGTTCTAATTCGCCCCCAAATACCGTGTTGAGCTGGGGAGCATAGTGTTGAGGGTGTCAAAACCACAGTGAGGAGAAGCAGCTTTTGATGCTGCACCCATACCGTTGCTCTCATCCTCTACCATCTGAATGATCGGCGAAAAGTTCTACGCCGAGATTGGCGGTGACTTTCGTTGAGGTCTTGGTGGGGATGGGGTGATCTTGAGAGGGCAATTTCGCCAGACAGAGCGGCCAGGGTGGCTTCGAGAATTGCAGGAGCGCTCGGTGTTGCTCCAGATGTGCTTACCGGTCCAGTGCCCTGGCGGGATGTGCAGATTCCGGATTCGAAGCTCGTTATTCCCGCGTGGCTGAGGGACATAGCGATCTCCGATCCATATGAAAGGCTCAGTCACTGTTATGGGAAGTCATACGTAGAGTTGATCGACGGCTTCTATGGTCGCTTTCTTTCGGTGCCGGATCTTGTCCTGTATCCGAAGTCTCCGGCAGAGGTCTCTGCCTGCCTGGAGTGGGCGTCAGGCCGGTCTCTGACGGTAGTGCCCTATGGGGGTGGTTCCTCGGTCACCGGTGGGATCAATCCAGCCGGAGCGGAGTCGACTAGCGGTCTCGTCAGTCTCGATACATCGAAGATGAATTCATTGATTGAGATTGACGTTGTGTCACAGGCGGCACACATGGGAGCCGGCGTGTTGGGTCCACAACTCGAGCGATACGTAGGTGAGTACGGTCTGACGCTTCGCCACTATCCCCAATCATTCGAGTACTCATCGCTCGGTGGTTGGATAGTGACGAGGTCTGCTGGCCATTTTGCAACCGGAAGAACCAGGATTGACGATTACGTCGAGTCTTCGTCGATGACCACCCCCGTTGGATCTTTCTCATCGAGGAGGCTCCCTGGCGATGGTGCGGGACCCGATCGAAATGGGTTCGTGATCGGGTCGGAGGGTACCTTTGGCGTGATGACAAGTGCATGGATACGCCTCCAGCGAAGACCGGAATTTAAGTGCTCGGCGACAGTGCGCTTTCCCCAGTTTCGGTTCGCTGTTGACGCGGTCCGAGATGTTGTCCAGTCCGGACTCCGACCCTCGAATCTTCGTCTTCTGGATGAGAACGAGGCAATGGTTGCTGCGTCAACGAACACTCCAGGATCAATTCTTATGGTCGGCTTCGAGTCGAATTGGGGACCTGCTTCTTCTCTTTTAGATTCAGCACTGTCTATCATTCTTCGGGCGGATGCGACACTTATTTCCAGAACTGATTCTGACGATCCGTCGGATGGAGATGCCGGACAGTCCACAGCATCGGCCGATCCATCTGCGGCCTGGCGAAGCTCGTTCCTCGAGGCTCCATACGTCCGAGATGCCATGATCGGCCATGGGATATTGATGGAGACATTTGAGACGGCGGTAGTTTGGGCGGAATTGCCGGAGCTCATCGACCAGGTGATGGAGGGGGTGAGGGAACAGCTCAGACGGTTATCTGTCCCGGGGTGGGTTAGCACGAGGTTAACCCATGCATACCCCGACGGAGCGGCCCCTTATTTCACGGTCATTGCCAAGGTATCGAAGGGTTCGGAGATCTCCCAATGGAGGAGCATCAAGGATGTGGCTTCGAGGGTGATTGTCGAGTCAGGGGGAACCATTACTCATCATCACGCTGTTGGAAGGGATCATGCAAGCGGCTTTGAGTCCCAAACAGACCCACTTTTTCTTGCGGGTCTGCAGGCATTAAAAGAGCACTTCGATCCGTCGGGGATGATGAATCCAGGGGTTCTGATGACAAGGGCCGGCCAGCAGCCTTAGCTGTCGGGGCCGTCGCCGGTGAAGCGCCTCAGCTGCGTGAGGTTCTCTAGCTTGGTGATCCTGCGACATGGGGCACCAAACCCGATCTCGGTAGCACTGGCGTATGTTGCCAGATTGCATTGTGGGATGGAATTTTACCGATGTCAGATTATGAGCATGAATGGGTGAAAATCGGCCAAAGAAGCAGCCATATACCGTGGTGACACGAGTGAAAAATGGGCTTTTGATCTCCTACCCGTGAGAGCGGATCCGAAGGTGAATCAGCCGGCGGGACGGTCAGTCCGGCCCCAAGCGGAAGATCTTGGTGTCGATGGCCCATGTGACAATTGTGTCGGTCTATTCATCCTGATTATCGGACGGCCCCCCGTTTGGGAATTTACTTTGGTATCCGACACTTCGCCCAACGTCTTTTTGGTGCGCGATCCTCGGCGATGAAGGTAGGGTTCGTGACCACGGACAATCGTGGGTGAGTCACAACACCAGATTCCAGCCAGGCTCGGCATCTCCACCGGGATCTCCACCGCTTGATCGGTGGGCGCCGTCAATTGACGCAACCTGGATACAACCGAGGAGAACGTTTTGCTGCCCGTTGGAATTTTAGCTACGGGATCTTAGATGCTCTAATTTACGGGTATTTCCCTTGGGTGAACGATATCTTCGCTACTCCTATACGGCGTTGTAACGACATCAATTTCCTTTCTCTAAGATCCGTGGACTAGTTTGATGTCAAATGATCACAAAGGACGCTTGTCCCAGGTGAATTCGAAGAGCAGATCTGGCGGGAAGTCTGGAACCTGGCATGAGTAAGTCGTTGCAACTAGGTGAAGTAAGCCGTGATCGAAGGATGCTCATCCTGGCAATCTGTAGCCTTAGCCTCCTTATTGTAGGGATCGATAACACGATCGTAAATGTGGCGCTTCCAGCCATTGCAAAGGACCTTCACATAAAGGTCTCTGGTCTGCAATGGATAGTGGATGCGTACACACTGGTGCTGGCGAGCCTGCTTCTCGCCTCTGGGTCCATCGCAGATAGAGTCGGTCGCCGGAAGATCTTCCAAACCGGACTTCTGCTGTTCTCACTTGGCTCATTGGCATGTAGCGTTGCTCCTAATCTCGGCATGCTCATCGTGTTTCGGATGCTGCAGGCGGTGGGCGGATCGATGCTCAATCCAGTTGCGCTCTCTATCATCACCAACACCTTTACCGACCCCAAGGAGCGGGCTCAAGCCATTGGAGTTTGGGGAGCGGTGATGGGTATTAGCCTCGCTCTCGGTCCGGTTGTCGGAGGGGTTCTTGTGAGCTCGATCGGATGGCGGTCGATCTTCTGGATTAACATCCCTATTGGGGTGGCGGGAATGATCCTTGCTGGACTCTTTATCCCTGAGTCCAGAGCACAGCATCCAAGGAGAGTGGATCCGATCGGCCAAGTGTTGGTCTTCGTCCTGCTCCTGTCTTTGACCTACGGGATTATTGAAGGACCGGGCAGTGGCTGGTCATCACCGAAGATTCTCGCAGTCTTCGCAGTTTCGATAGCTTGTTTGGTCTCACTTATCCTGTTTGAGTCCCGACAGTATGAACCGCTCATTGACCTTCGCTACTTCACCAGTGCTCCATTCGCTGGAGCGACGATAATGGCCGCCGGAGCATTTGCATCACTTGGCGGGTTCCTCTTCATCAATACTCTCTACCTCCAGGAGGATAGGGGACTGTCCGCACTGCACGCTGGGCTCGACACTCTTCCAATGGCATTGATGACGGTGATCTGTGCTCCCCTTGCTGGTTGGATAGTGGGTAACTTTGGAACTCCCCGCTACCCCTTGGTAATAGGGGGAGTAGCATTAGCCGTCGCAAGTCTCTGGCTCCACCAACTGTCCGTAAACACCTCCTTTTTCCACCTTTTTGTCGGATACTCCATATTTGGGGTCGGATTTGGCCTGGTGAATGCCCCGATCACCAACACTGCGGTATCGGGCATGCCGAGGGCCCAGGCAGGCGTTGCAGGTGGTATTGCTGCAACTAGTCGACAAGTCGGTCAGTCTCTCGGTGTAGCAGTAGTCGGTGCTCTGCTGAGTAGCGCCCTGGTGGTAGGGCATCAGACACACATAGGACAGGCGAGCCATTCTAGCTGGTGGATTCTGTTCGGCTTTGGGGTAGTGATATTTGCTTTAGGCTTCGCATCCACTTCATCCTGGGCGAAGCAGACCACGAATCGAACTGTCGCCCTCTTGGAGGCCCCCGATGTGTGAGACTATGTCGCGGCATCGTTTTCAGTCACCAACTTGATTAACTGAAATGTCGGGCAAGTCGGACTGGTGCCCAACTTCCATGATGCGTTAGACCTTTGGATACGCCCTTGACATTGCTGCTCGAATAAGTAAGTTCACCTATATGGATTGCCTCAGTAACTTCCCGTCGTGTCGGCGGTCGAAGCTGCGGCGAACTTCCTGGTCGTGATCCAGTAAGAATGGATCCGTGTCTCTAGAATCTGGCTATGCCCCGTTTCTTCGGTGGGGGAATTATTCGAAATTTATAGTTGACAGATGGACGTGTCGGATTGGGGCCATTCGGCTCAGGCGGAGGGGTGGCGGAGGTTGGAGATCAAGCCGGAATATGGAAAGCTGGCGCTAATAGGCTCAGGAGAATATCTTGGCGAAATGGCAGAGATAGAGGCGTCATTGATGCTTCCAGCCTCCAAACGATATGTCCAGATTCCCACCGCTTCGACCCTTGAGTCTCGCGAGCGGGTCGAGTATTGGGTACGACTTGGTGAAGCCCAAGCTAAGAGGTTGGGGTTCGACGCAGTCCCATTAGTAGTTACTAGCCGTGAGGATGCCGACGACGAGTCGATAGTGTCGGAGATCGCAGGAGCGGGCCTGATCTACTTCTCAGGTGGCAACCCAAACCACCTCGTGTCTACCTTGATTGGGACTAGGTTGCTCGATGCTATCCGGGCAGCATGGATGACAGGTACACCCATTGCCGGCTGCTCAGCTGGCGCAATGGCTCTCGGATCTGTCGTTGCAGGTTTTAGGTCTGTGCCTCCCAAGCATCATCCCGCATTTGGATTCGCCGACGTGGTTGCGCTCCCGCACTTTGACAGGATGATAGGGAGACTCCCGGGAGTTATGAAATCAGGTATCGCCTTGGCGGTTAGCGCTGGAAATCCGATGTTCGGTATCGATGAGCTCACCGCTGTGGTTCTCGAACCGTCGGTGTCGACGGACAACTGGAGCGTTTTGGGTGCGGGAGCCGTGTGGGTCGGCGGTCGAAATGGAAGCAGGAGCATTGCCGCTGGCGAAGTGTTTCGGACCTCCATTTTGGAGACGTGAGACCTAGCTTTGGATCCGAGTGTGACATGGAACTGGCAACGCTCGGAGCATTTTAACTGGAGTGTCTGGCCGAATAGCTTTGAGACTCTGTTTTGGAGGTCTCGTGTCTAGTTGGAGGTGGCAAATGACGACGGCACCGAACCACCGGCCGATTTGGTGGTCAGATTGAAACCAAACTTCCGCATTCGCCACAACGTGGTTAGTCTACGGTTAGATCCTGACGTAGTTCTAGATCGATACCACTGATCAGTACGATAGGAAGGCGGAATTAGATGGCAAAGTCTAAGGGTCGGGATGGGAGTGGGCGGTTAACAGAGTTCAAGGAGTTGTGGAAGCGGGATCCGGAGGAGCATGACTTTCCAGCAGCAGCTGGGTACCTATCTTTGGTATTTTCACCCGATCAGGTGAGCAAGCTTGTTGAAAAACTCCAGACGAGCTCCATCGAACATCGATATGCCAAGGACATCCTGCGTGCTTCGGGGCTCCCGCTGCTGCCTCCGGAGAACTTCCACGTGAAGTCTGATCTCGAAAAGGTCAAAAAAGGCGTGAGCCTCTCGCCAGTCCTCTTGGTGCGGGGCGATCAAACTTCGGCTATTCCACTCGTAATCGCAGACGGCTATCACCGCATCTGTGCTAGCTATGCGATTTCGGAGGACGAGGAGATCCCATGTGTGATCGCAGACAGGCCAATTAGGACTGCAAGTGCTACGTCTAAAAGGCAGTCAACTGGACAACCTGGCTGATTCACACTTTTAGAGCGTCTTCTATCGCTTCGCATGGAGCGTCTGCAGAGGAGTTGCTTATAGGGGCGGTAGCTCCGCGAATACCGGGATGATCGAGATCATCTGACAGATTCCGAGACGTTCCGACCTTAGTCGTGAAATCCTGTGTTTTGGGCTTGGTAAGGCTCGGGAACGAGACTATCTCGGTGACGTTGGCGAGATTGAAGTAGTGGTCCAGGAAGGCGAGTCCCGTTTCACCGCTTTGTCCATGTCCACGGAAGTGCCTTGCGAGGCTCCATTCGACATCTACGGCTGGTATGAAATGCGCAGGGAATGTCGGAATGGGAAGTGCATTGGAGCCACGGAACTCGCCGGACTCCTTGATTCCAACCGCCAAAATTCCGATGCCGAGACCGACCAGTCCGTGTGAAGTTCTCCAGCAACTAATCGCTTTGTGGTCGAACGAGAGGGTTCAGGGAGGACTTCACCATTTCTGAATCGGAGGTCTTAAGGTAAAACAGGTGGCCGTCGTAGTCGGTCAAGCTGCATAGAGGGAGTCACTCAGACCGTATTCCGACAACGGGCTATCCGCCTTTCCGAGCCTATTGGGCTCTAGGTCAACACTTCATCTGTGGAGCGGGAACGACGGCCAATTGGTCCCGTTTCTCGGTGGAGCTGCGAGGGCACAAACTGTGCAAACTAAGTCGTCGCTGCCTCTCCTGCCCTTGCCCCATACACATTCGAAAGGGTCGCGACTCTTAGAAGAGGCTGACGATGTCGCGAATCACTAGGTAGGAGACCAGACCGATGACCATGAGGTAGATTACGGTCATCTGGACCTTATACCGGTAGTTGGCGACCCAGAATCTACGAATCCCCTTTACGTCGAAGAAAAGTGCGACAACTCCGACCGGTATGCCGATGGCCGCTCCAAGACTTGCAGTCGCACCCAAACCGAGGGCGGGAAGAAGAATGGGAAGAATGAGATAGCTGAGTATGCAGCGGAGTCCCGAGATAACCATTGCAAAGCTGAAGAGTCTCTGGGCCTCTGCCTGCTTGGGTGCACTGTCATCCACCTTCGAGATTCGAAGTACGCGGTAGATCTGCCTGTTCAGCGTCTGACTCTTGGTCACTCTTTTCGAACCACTTTCGATAGTTGACACATATAGATGCTAGCGCTGCCGCGTGACTTTGTGAAATAGACCATCTGACGGCTTCAGCAATGGCTTAGTATCCTCTCGAATTCAGACGTCTCGGAGCTTGAATCAGCTTGGAAGGAATCGAGCTAGGAGTGTGCAAGTTCAATGGAGACGGATTTTTGAGACGATCCCAGAAGTTGACGACTTTTGCGATTTTAGACCCGGTCTCTTGTAAGAGGCTTTATGAGTGGATAAGGGCCTGCACTCAAAGCGGTAGCTCGGAATCGGTCTGGATTTCCAAAGGCTCGTTCAGTTCAACTTCTCAGGTCGCAGAGTCTTGATGGTTTACGAAGTAGTTCGCTGCGTCTGCGGAGCGCGTGAGATCGTTGAGTTCTCCGACGACGCGCTCCTCGGCAAAGTACTAGACCCATTTGGTGGTCTCGAGTTCGAGGCCACCGAGTCCCCTTCGTTACCTGTACCTAGACCCGTCTGCAGCTAGAACTTCTTGACCAAGTTGCGAAACGATTCCGAGTTGATGAGCGAGCCGTCTAGATGTCCATTTGAGAACACAGTTGTGGATTCGCCGGGACAAAGCCGATTCATGCAAGGGCAGATGACCTGGACTTTATATGATCCAATCAGGTAGAACCGTAGGGCAGCACATGTTCGGACTCGTCTCGTTTTCGGACTCCGGTGCACGTCTTAGAATGATCATCACGGTCTAAGGGTTCCGGAAGAGGCAGTTTGTTTATGCATTTTAGGTAAAACCCAACTCTGCGCAGTCTAGGGATAAATGAACATAGCGAGTGGATGTCACCTTACCGACCGAAAATTTGCTGCGAGGCGCATCGAGTCGCTGATCAAAGCGAAGGAAATGTGGAGGAAGTGTAGTTATGCATGAGGTCATATGTCCTAATTGCGGTAAGGCATTCAAGATCGATGAGGCCGGGTATGCGGACATCGTAAAACAGGTTCACGACAGCGAGTTTGAAAAGGCACTGCACGAGCGGCTCGCGCTTGCCGAAAAGGCAAATAAGACGGAGATCGCGCTTGTTGAAACAAGGTTAGCCAGCGAACTGGAAATGGAAGCGGCCAAGAAGGACGCTGAGATCGCAAAATTGAAGGCTGAACTCAGTTCGAAGGAGATTGCGACCCGGTTAGCTGTAAATGAAGCCGTCAGTGTCGTCGAAAAGGAGAGGGACGCCTTGGCGCGCGACTTGGAACTAAAGGCTACGCAGCAGAAACTGCTCGAGTCGGGGCTCAAGGAGCGGCACGCTACAGACCTCAAGGCAAAGGACGACCAGATCGCCTACTACAAGGACCTCAAGATGAAGCTGTCGACAAAGATGGTCGGCGAAACTCTTGAACAGCACTGCGAGATTGAGTTCAACCGTTTGCGAGCCACTGGCTTCCCCCGAGCCTACTTTGAGAAGGACACCGATGTCCGCAGTGGTAGCAAGGGCGACTACATATTCCGAGATGCAGACGAATCCGGCACCGAATTCATATCCGTTATGTTCGAGATGAAGAACGAGGGCGATACAACAGCTACGAAGAAGAAAAACGAGGACTTTCTCAAAGAGCTCGATAAGGATCGCAACGAGAAAGACTGTGAGTACGCGGTACTGGTATCTCTTGTTGAGCCGGAAAGTGAGCTTTACAACTCCGGTATCGTCGACGTGTCTCACCGCTTCCCGAAGATGTATGTTATTCGACCACAGTTCTTTATACCGATGATCACCCTCTTGCGGAATGCGGCACAGGGCGCGCTGACGTACAAGACAGAGCTGGCACGGGTCCGAGAGCAGAACGTCGATATCACGAACTTCGAGAGCGAGCTCGATGCGTTCAAGCACGGTTTCGCCCGAAACTATGAACTGGCGTCGAAGAAGTTCAAGACAGCGATCGACGAGATTGACAAGACCATCGACCACCTTCAGAAAACCAAAGAAGCACTGCTCGGCTCCGAGAACAATCTCCGGCTAGCAAATAACAAGGCGGACGACTTGACCATTAAGAAATTAACCAGAGGAAATCCGACCATGGCCGCTAAGTTCAACGAGTTGAAAGTTGAAGACGCAACGAGTGGAGAGTGAGTCGGACTACTGCGTCAAGGCTGGATTTGACCAGCTGGGCGTCGAAATCGTCCTGCGAGACCTCCAATGAATAGGCAGGCTCCTTGAGCGGCCGCAACGACTTTTGCAAAGGACCCCTCTTTGCTGAAGGGACTCATGTGTCCGGTCTTTGAGCATCACCTAACTATCTCGCGAACCTCCAATTGGTCAGCAGTTCAGGCCCGAAATTGATCGAGGATAGCGCAGACAGGTTGACAGGAGGACTCGTGCTTGGGGATCGACCAGAATGATCTAGGGGTCCGATGGTCTTCAGCAGGTCCAGTTCCTCCCATCGAGTAGCGGAATCAGCTGACCCCATAGGGAACTCTGTACAGGTCGCCTGAGAGATGACCGCCTCGGTTGTCGACGACGCTTGAAAACTGTACAGTTACAACGCTCGAAAAGTGAACAGTTTCAGACACCCTAGCTCTTGTCGTCAGCGGTCAGCATCACGCTTGGT
>JABEUN010000016.1 GCA_013044385.1 Acidimicrobiaceae bacterium | reverse complement strand
TGGGGTGTGTCGCTTGGACTTCATGGTTGTTTTCCTCCATATCTATTCTGGAGGCAAAACTCACATATCGGGTGGGTTAGTTGTTGGGGAGCTCCTCAATCAAAGGGCAGTGGAACAGCAGTTCTGATTCTGCGGTCGTTCTAGCCGGCATGGTTTTGTTGGTGATGGACGGCTAGGCAGGCCGGCACAGATGATAGAGGATGCGCTGATGGTACTAGGTTGCATGTAGCGGCACTTCTGAAAGGGTGAGGTGGCAGGTGCGAAAGACCAAGATCGTCTGCACATTGGGGCCGGCGACAGACCGAGATGGCATCCTTAAATCTCTGATTGTCCGGGGACTGGATGTCGCACGGCTCAATTTTTCTCACGGAAGTCAAGCAGAACATCTTGAGCGACTCCATGCGGTACGGAGTATCTCGGAGGAGGTCGGTCGTTTCGTCGGCGTTTTAGCCGATATTTCGGGACCAAAGATCCGGCTCGGCACCATGGCTGAAGAGATTTCCGTCCTGCGAGGACAGAAGCTGAAAGTAGTGGAGGCCGCTCATTCCGATGACCGAAATACGCTGCCAATTCAAGTTCCAGGGATCATACCCCTTCTTCGAGTCGGTTCCAAGTTCTCAGTAGCTGATGGCCTCGTAGTGTTCGAAGTGTGTGAATTGCATGACGATGCTGTCGATGCCGTAGTCGTCGTACCAGGGAGGATAAGTTCCAGAAAGGGCGTTAGTCTCCCAGGAATCAAGATCAATCTGCCGACAATCACTGACAAAGATCGAGAAGATATTGCCTTTGCAACCAAACACGGAGCGGACTTTCTGGCGATATCCTTCGTAAGGCACGAAGATGATGTGAGATTGGCTAGGCAGATAGCGAAAAGCGTAAATAGCCAGCACGAGCCTCGAATCATCTCCAAGATCGAGACTCCATTTGCGCTCGAGCGAATCTTGGAGATAGCTACCGAGTCAGATGGAATCATGGTTGCACGGGGCGATCTTGGAGTTGAAATAGCTTCGGAGGAGGTGCCGATAGAACAGAAACGCTTGATCCATCTGTGCAACTCACTCGGTAAGCCAGTAATCACAGCTACCCAGATGCTTGAGTCGATGGTGCATTCTCCAATTCCAACCCGTGCAGAGTCCACTGACGTTGCGACCGCCATATTCGACGGTACAGACGCGGTGATGTTATCCGCAGAGACTGCAGCAGGGGATTACCCGCTTGAGGCGTTCGACGTCTTGGATAGGGTGGCCGTCCGGACCGAGAAAGAGTTTCACAACCAGGAACTCACTCAGGTGGTCCGGCCCGCTCCGCAGCGGATTACTGTGGCTGACTCCATCGGTTACTGCGCTTCGGTACTATCTCAGACACTCCCAATAAAGGCGATAGTTGCAACGACGAAATCGGGACATTCGGCAAGAGTGATCGCAAAATTTCGTCCTCGAGTGGATGTTGTTGGAGCCACACCGTATCCACACGTCGCCCGATCGCTGAGTCTCAGCTTTGGCGTTAGTCCTGCTCTGGTCAGTGAATCACTCGACACAGACAGAGTGCTCAGCGAGGGAATCGACGCTGCAACTAGGATTGGGATGGTTGACGACGGAGACCTCGTTGTGATCGTGCTCGGCCTTCCCTTCGGAGTTGGCGGGACCACCAACCTGCTGAAGGTACAGCTGGTAGGTGGGGGACTACTCGGTTGATAGTAGATGGGGTAGTGCGAAAGCCATAGGACTTGCCATTAGGTCGACAAGCTCGAAGCCGACTCCGCCCTCAGCACCTACGGTGGAGAATCGCGTGAAGCCAAGCTCGCCGAGCTCTTTCACTTGATCCAAGAATTCAACCTCAGTGGCGGTAATATCTAGGCCCGTCAACTGCGCCAACTCGATTATGGAACGAATCAGGTAGGTCTCATGGCCCTTGACGTCCGTCACTCTACTGATTCCGGTGGCCACCGAGATTCCCCACACATCAAAAGTCTCGAGGTTCCGCAACGATGCGACTCCGGAACCGAACTCCGTTAGTGAGACCCTCACCGATACCGACCCAAGTGCATCGAGTGCGGCATGAAGCTTATGATCATCCAACTCCAACTCGCGCTCGCTGAGTTCGAGAACGACCTTCGATGAGTCAAGATTGTTCCTACTCAGTTCGGAAATCAACCAGTCAACAAAGCCGTAACCGCAGATAGTGTCGCTTGAAATCCTCATGCGAACCGCTAGGTCTGTGGGCTTAATGGTGAGATTTCCCGAGTCTCGAAGAGCCAGGGCAAGTAAATACTTCTCCAGCTTCACCGTTTGTGCAGTTGATGCGGCGATACTACGTATTTCTAAATCCTTCATAGTTCGACCAGCAACCTTGATCATGCGCATCCGGCCCTCGACATGTCGCTCTCCCGACATGGAGTACAACGGATAGTAGTTCAAGGTGAGCTCGGAATTATCGATCATCTGATTCAACGCAGCACCAGACTCGACTAGCAGAGAGGTGTGCTTCTCTGAGATAGTGGTGCCATAGACCGAGAATGGAAGTTGATTCCTGTGCGCGAACTCGGCTGCAGCCATGGCTTGTACCACCATGAGCTGAATCTGAGAATCAGTTGATTCACCTTGGTCTGGACCGATTCGGGCCGCAACGAACCCAATTGTAAAATCGGGGACGAAATCTACTCCGTTTATAGTGAAAGTCTGCTTGACCAAGCGTGCGAGTTGAGAAAGTAGCCCGAAATCAACTGCGACGTCAGTGACGGTTGCGCTCTTGAAAAGGACTAGGTCGCTCAAGTCTGACTCGAAGAGATCGAAAGTATCACCAAATGCGGCAGTTATGGTCGCCGTCAATCTCGAGCGCAGAATGGAAGGTGTCTCACTGCCCAGAACCGACATCACATCCCGCATTGAATGACACCGGAGTACAAAGCACTCGGCGGTATCAATTCCATCGTCCAAGAAGCGCGAGAGCACCGAAGGCGCCTCGGAGACATAATGCAGTCCAGATACCGGATTCACTGAAATCGCAAGTCGGTGACGACGATCACCCTCGATCCGCGAAACTAGAGTGCCTGTAACGTTGGCCACCGAACTGGCTAAAAAGAGCTCCGAATCCTCAAAGTGACTGTCCTTGCTCAAGACCAACCTTCCAACTGGCCTCTCAAGGCTGAAAATGAGATACTCGACGCCTTCGAGTCCTCCATTGACAATGCCACTAACGGCAATCTCGGCCGGTTCGTCGCTTCGGGCCCGCCAGTCAGAGATACCAAATTCAACCTCGAGGTCGGGGAGCGAGTGGTACTCCATTCCGACGGTTGGCATGAAGCCTCTGAACCAACCATAGACGTGCTCGAGCCAATGTTCGAGGTTGTCAATCATCATGGCTGAACGATAAAGATCCTCAATAGTCTGGCTACGCGTTCTTTCCTGTTCGAGTCTGTCAACTACCTTTACGTGTTCAGTTACGTCAAGGACCATACCAATCGCTTGAGGGATCTTGGTCTCTGGATCTTCAACGACTGCCATCGATGCCATCAAATATTCGTCACCATCTTGGAAGGTCACTTCAATTCGGCCCGAGTACAGGAGCGAGTTCAGGATAAAAGCTCGCGGAATCTTTGGCTCTCCAAACCGGAATATATCTGACCCAATAACCTGCTCCCTACCTTCACTTCGGCGGCGATTTCTGAGTCCTCCCTCAGCTAACCGAAGTCTGCCATCGAGATCTGCTGCAAAGATCACTAGGGGAGCCGATCCGAGCAGTTGCTCAAGCAACCCTGTTTCATCTGGATTTTCTGGAGAGTCTGGCTCAAATCGTTGTGGAATGGCGGTCAGTGAAAGATTGGCAAGCGCGTCACCGGCTCCGAAAACCGGAACGAGTATGTGCTCAAGGAGCGTCGTGCCTCCCTTCGCCAGCTTCATTCGCGCGGCTCCGAATCTAGAAGTGGCAATTGAGGAAGTGGGCTTGACTATGTTGTCCACAAATCCTTTGAACCTTTCCCACTCCAGATCCTCATATAGACCACGCAGTGAGCTTCCCACGATTTGAGAACGTGACCTACCGATCAGTTCGAGCATTGCAAGGTTGGCGTCTACGATTGTAAATGATCCGTCTGTGAGGAGATGAGGTATCGGAGCAGCTTCGAATCCAGCAGAAAAGCTAACGACTCGGTTCCTCAATGATCCGGCTGTTCGGGACCGGTTTCTAGATACCTTCAGTACTGCATATCCAGCCGCCATTAGATCAATAAGAGACTGGATAATATCGCCGGAGGTGGGGTTGGAAATATGTGACGGATCCGCCGCCATCTGAAAATACCCTCGGAGTACTCCTGCAACATGGAAGGGCACTACCAGGTAGCTGGCGGCTAAAGGATCATCGGCGAGTTCATCTCTTTCTGTTAAACCATCTTCGTCAATAGAGAGCTGCGACCACGGTGAGTTGCTCGTTCTGAGCCGGTGCATAAAGCCTTGGCTTCGCTTGACGCTTCGCTCGGGATTGAATCCGCCCTGGTATCCAGCGAACAGCGAGAAGTCGTTCTTATGTCCTTCTGACAGGTAGAGCCAACCACCAAGTGCCAAACCAACGTCTACCAGAGTGTGGATTGCGGCATACACAAACCCACGGTCATCTTCAGAATTTAACGCTGCGTCTAGAATTGAAACAACAGCTCGGTAGCCGGGGGAGAGCTCTAGGTCCATTTGTTCCGCTTCGCCAGCCAACCAATCTCCAAGCAACGCCAGAATAGTATTCACGTACTGGGTAATAAGAATCAATCTAACGTGGACTGAATCCCTTTGTTGCTAGCTTACGTTTAGTCGTTCCCGATTTCGATCACGGTCATGTTGCGAGCTCCGCGTACCTTTGGAAGTTTAAACTTGACATTTCAAGTTTCCCAAAAAATCTAAGTGATCGCGGCTGGAGCATTGGTTTTCGGGAAGGCATTCTCGCAAGACGATCCGCCTCAATCCACCAGCTACCGGTTCTGGAAATCGATACCTTAGTAATTGATCCACGCAGGAACCGACTATCTCTGGTCACTTGGCACCTATCGGACAACAGAGCCCATGACTGCCACCGATCAGATGCTTGCAATCTTGACCGAAGGGCGTGTAGCATCGCAGGTCGCAAGTTCGTCGACCATTGCGAAGTGTCGGTGTACGTCTTTTCCACATCGGAAAAAGTGAGGGCCGCCACAACGTATCGGTCGGTTTGAATCTCGGTTGGATTGCACCTGCTCGAGTTGCACGGGAGCATTGGTTTCAAGGTGCCTTCGGGATGGTATTTGTCCTAGCTGCTTCGCCGCTTTCCCCATCGATTTTCGATTACTTGGTAGGCGCCATCGACTCAGCCAGTCATACGTCACCGTGTCAGCAGTGAGGTCTGGACCAGGACGAAACAAAGTCATGTTCATTGAGTCGATCGTGGCGACTGAATAGAGTTGTATCTCACCATCGGCCGCGTGGCTTCAGATCAACGCTTACCACTTTGGATATTGCCTCATGCACGCACGCATGGCATGGTCAGGTATTTCAGAACCCGGCAATACGGGTGGTGCCCCGATGTTTTGCTCACAGTGCTTGTGTGTTACGTGATTTTGCGGCGAAGAGTGCTTCGATTATTGGATTGTGCCGCATGTGATCTTCCACAGTCTCCTTCTAATGCTCAGAGATGTCCATGTCACGCGGATCGCTCAGTGCCCCTACACGGTCTATGATATCCGCCCATCAAGACCATCAAGAGGTTGACCACAAGATGAGCACTTACCTGAGCATCTGCCCAGGGGCTATCTCTCGGGGCACAAACATTTTCTCCACATTGTCAGCCACAGCCAATTTGTCCGACGCAGATAGCCGGTTGTCCTTGCCCTTCTCAGCATCGACAAGCAGGTATTGCAAACCTGCGTTGTACATAGCCGAGTCGTGGGAGAATCTCCTTGAGGCGAGCCCCAAAACGTCCCATGGCTACATCGCACCTGAACCTTCATAGGGAAGCAGAAAACGAGAAAAATTGACGCGAGTGCCGTCACAGTAAAGCATCCAGGAAGTTGGCTCACACCGCCATAGCATGGACAGGTGCCCGGGTATTTCTCGCCGGATTTGCTTCGACGGTACAATCCGGATGTGCAGCCCTTTTGCCAATGATGTACTCGAGTACGAGACTTTCAGAGGAGGCGGAACGTAGAACTCGGAGGATCCACGTATGACACTTGATGACTCAAGGAGTGTCAGAATCGTCGTAGCCGGCTCCTCGGGAGCGGGTAAGACCACCCTTGCAAAGCAATTGGCTTCCATCCACCAGCTTCCTTTCTATGAGATCGACGCTCTTTACCACGGACCGGGATGGATTCCGAATCCCCATTATTTAGAACTACTTCAGAGCATTCTGGAGAGTTCCAGCTGGGTTGTCGACTCTGTAGGCTACCAAGACAGCCGAGAGCTAATTTTCGGAGCGGCAACACACCTCGTGTGGCTCGACCTTCGGCGAGCACGTTCGACGGGAAGGGTCGCGCTTAGGAGTATACGACGGGTCATCAACCGTACAGAGCTCTGGAATGGAAACCGAGAAACGCCACTCGGAATTCTCCGCCCGACTGGACCCATTGCGTGGTCATGGCGTATGCACGCGGAGCGAAGACGATGGATTGGGATACAGATCAGGCGCCCGGAGTACAGCCAACTCGCGATACGACACTTCAGGACACCTCAAGACGTCGAAGCATGGATACGCGGAGGGGCGGACCTAGGCTAAAGCATCTCTAAGCAGACATCAACTCAGAGCGCTATGCGGGCCGCCTTGCAATCTGTACTTTCAGTTCGCATCCACCAATGTCGACCAAAAAAGAGTTCCTTAATCACCTGCCGTGCTTACTTGGAATTTCCGGTTTTCGTGAGAACGTAGCTGAAGCAGCGACTTTCCAGAGCTTCGCCAGTAACCCAACAAGGAGCAACTTACACAGGGGACGTGCGGGGTCCTCGGACCTCAAAACATCTTCCAACTGTTCCTAGCACTAACGAATAAGCTACAAGGTGATTGTCCGATAATGGATATTATGTCAAGTGATAGTCGGGGAGCCACGTGCCAACCAGTTATTGACATCCTTGCCGGACTAGATATCAGGTGACTTACGGTGCTCGAGGTGAGAATGCAACTGACAATCCGGTTGGATTCGCCCAATTTGTTTAGATACGGGAGATGCACGATGCGATCATCACTGCCCGTCGAGCAAACATTCGGCCGGTGGTCCCGCGCGACGGGCAGAACGCCCCAACTGTCGAGCCCCAAAACCTTTGCACTAGTACTGTGCCACGACAACTACGCCAAGGACGTCCTGCTTCGCCACCAGATTCATCGTCAACACACTAAGTAATTGTACGAGCCAGACGTCCGGTCGGTAAAAGGCTGCCAAAATTGGCTAAGGCGGCCCCCAAAGTTACGAAGGTGCCAGGGCGTTTCAACCGCCTTGAGGCGCATTACCGAATGTTCGATGTTGAGCAGTAACCGCTCGTCGCCGGTGTCGGACCTTGAGGAATCGGCCGCCTTATGCACGTGGTTGCTTGCCCTAAAAACCTACCTATGGGTGCAGTCGTAAGCTAGGTCCACAGAATTGGTTGTAAGGTACCAAAGCAGGGCATCTGTGAACTCGCCCACCTAAAAGCTGGATCTTTCTACGCTTCTCACGGTAACTTCAACTGGCCGACAGCTACCTTTCGACTTCTGAAGATGAATTCATTGCCCATTGCTTAAACGTTACCCGACTGTTTCCCTCGCCTTGGGAACCCGGTAATTCGACGCTTACGACAGTTGCATAAGTTCGTAGAAGTCAATCCAGTCCGCTATCGGAGGGGCCGTGACCTGGAATGCCAGCTTGGTGCATTTGCGCGGCTGGTGCGTCCAACTCGCTCGATCCAATGAGGAGAAGTGTGTGTCCAGAGTAGAGCTTCGCAAGATGTCTAAGCAGTTCGGCGAACGGACCGTTGTCAACGAGGTAGACCTTGTAGCCGAACAGGGTGAAGTTGTGGTACTTCTCGGACCATCGGGGTGCGGCAAGACATCGACCCTCCGGATGATAGCAGGGCTGGAAAGTATCACTTATGGTGAACTCTACTTCGACGACCGACTGATGAATGCAGAACCGCCGGATCGAAGGAGTATCGGGATGGTATTCCAGAACTATGCCCTCTACCCTCACATGTCCGTCTTCGATAACTTGGCATTTGGACTCGAATCACAAAGCAAGACTGGAACAAGAAGCGAACGCCGAAAGTCGATCAGCGAGAGGGTTACAGAGACGGCCGAACTATTGGAGATCGGCCACCTCCTCCATCAGCGCCCACGACAACTCTCTGGGGGACAGCGTCAGCGCGTATCGCTTGGTAGGGCACTTGTGCGCAAGCCAGACGTCTTCTTGATGGACGAACCTCTCTCCAATTTGGACGCCAACCTACGGGACAGGATGCGCATGGAGCTCGCCAGGCTCCATCAGGTTCACGGCATCACAACGCTCTACGTGACCCATGACCAAGGAGAAGCGTTGACGCTTGCGGACAGAATCGTCGTAATGAACCAAGGCAGCGTCTGCCAAATTGGCACACCTTCCGACCTCTATGATCAGCCCAGCAGTTCGTTCGTTGCAAACTTTATCGGTATGCCAGGGATGAACCTATGGACATCGCAGTGGGAATCCAAGGGGACACGGATTCAGTGTGGACCTGCCACCACTTTGCATACTGACTTTCGAGACGTGCTTGCTACGCAGTCTCGATCCATTACCATCGGCGTGAGACCGGAGCACCTCCACCTAATACGGTCCGAACAGATCGAATCCTCAGGACTCACGGCGCAATGTCGCGTCGATCTGGTGGAGCGTCTCGGCTCACATCTTCTCGCTCACTGCACCATGGAGGCAGAGGCGGGAGCAATCCAAACCAGTTTCGTAGCCCGTCTCGACAGCGAATCGCAGGTAGAACGTGGCGACTACCTCCTCTTAGCAGCTCCGCTCCATCGAGTCCATCTCTTTGATGCAGAGAGCGGTGACCGGATCGAGCACTTCAGCTCCGTTGCGGCCCTCGCATGATCAGTACGACTTGTAAAACAGGCTCGGCATCGGTCACCTCTAGCAGTCCTGCGATAAACGAGGTGGTGGGTCGATGACGATCACCAAACTAGTGAGCAACGATCCTGAAGGCGCCCACATCACTCATCTGAATTCGGGAACGAAACCACCCACACCATCGCTGATCGCTTGGGCTCGAAAGGCAAAGGATCGCCTGGTGGCGTACGGCCTGCTGTTCCCCGCTATGTCCGTATTTGTCGTATTCTTCTACCTACCCGCTGCATTCCTCCTCTACATATCCTTCTTTCACTGGGGAATCCTGAGTTCAGCCACCAAGTTCGTAGGCTTGGCCAATTTTCGAACCCTGATACATCAACCCCTCTTCCTCAAGTCCTTGGAAACGTCGGGCTACTACACCCTGGTCATGATTCCTGCGACGGTAATGCTTGCTTTGGGGATCGCACTTATCCTCAAGGAGGCGGTAACTGCACGCCGGGGTGGCATCTGGCGAGCGGCAGTCTTTTTGCCCCACGTCACGCCGGTGGTAGCGACGTCCATAATCTGGATCTGGATATTCAATCCACAGTTTGGACTCGCCAACTTCCTCCTCAAGGCGATCCATCTCCCCGCACTCGGCTGGCTCGAGAGCGTACATTGGGCCCTACCAGCAGTAATGATCGACACGCTGTGGCATTCACTTGGTCTCTACGTGATAATTTTTCTGGCTGGACTCGCCAACGTCCCTAGAGAGCTGGTCGAGGTTGCTCAACTCGACGGCGCCAAGCGCGGACGGATCTTCCGCCGCATTATTTGGCCCCTTCTCTCACCGACCACCTTCTTTGTCGTCATCCTGGCAACAGTGAACAGCTGGCAGGCATTTTCACAGATCTACACGATGACAGGCGGACCCCATGGTGGCGCCGGCGGACCCGCCTTTTCCACTACTACAGACGCCCTCTTGGTGTACCAGACCGCATTCATCTATGACCACTTCAGCCTGGCCGCAGCGATGAGTCTCGTGCTGTTCGCCATCATTCTTCTGCTGACGTTTTTGCAAAAGCGAATCTCGAACCGGGTGGTATTTTACAGATGACACAGACACTATCTCAGCCAGCGATCAGCGCAAGGCCGACCCAACCAGTAAAAAGGCGGTTCTCGCTGCTTCGCCATGGGCCGCGGACAGTTCGCTGGATAGCCGTGGTGGTGGTCGCCGTGCTCTTCTCGTTTCCACTCTACTGGATCGTGGTCACGGCGTTTTCCAGCCACGGCGGGGTCTACTCCATCCCACCCAATTTCGTCCCATCCTTCCATACTGGCGCCTTCACTTACGTAGTCACCCACACCGGATGGCTTCACTACATGTTCAACACCATTCTCATCTCCGTCACCACCGTGTTTCTTGTCATCTGCACCTCCGCGATGGCGGGTTATGCAATGGCAGAGCTCCGATTCAAAGGGGCAGACTTCTTCTTCTTTCTCGTCCTAGGTGTCATGATGTTGCCAACCCAGGCACTCCTGATTCCCCAGTATGCAGAGGCGCTACATCTCCATCTGCTCGACTCCTACCTAATCCAGATACTCCCCTTTGGGGCGAGCACATTTGGTGTGATCCTGTTCCGTCAGTTCTTCAAGACTCTGCCCCGGGAGTATGCTGAGGCAGCCCGGATTGTCGGAGTCGGCCACCTTAAATACATCTTTCGAGTCGCTCTTCCTTTAGCAAGACCTGCCGTGGTGACGGTTGCGCTGCTTACATTCATCTCATCTTGGAATCAGTTCCAGTGGCCACTCATAATGACTACCTCTCACTCCGTGCAGCCGATCGAGGTAGCGCTTAGCCACTACATGCAGACCTACGAAGCGAACTGGCGCAAGCTCACTTCAGCAGTGATACTCGCCCTCTCTCCAATCGTTCTCCTTTTTCTCCTCTTCCAGCGTCATATCGTCGCTGGGGTAGCCGGACGAGATAGCGGTGTCAATGCCTGACCGATCCCATCGGCGTCCAAATTCATCCCCCAACCATCCCATATCCCCTACTAAAAACCCGTATAACGAACCAAATACCGAAAGGAATCAGAGACCAATGAAACACGTCTCTCCCACTACGAAGCAGGCTACGGATTCCACAGAGACGAACTCATCGTTTGCTCCTGCGGGTATCAGTCGCAAGAATGTAAAGCGATCCGGAGTCACAGCCGCAACCGTTCTATCGGCATTGACACTCGCTGCGTGTGGCACTGCCACGGTAGCAAGTAGTGCTCCAGCCACCGCCAGTGCTGCGAAGACTATCAGTATTCACCTCTGGGAATCACACAATGGCGGGCCAGTCGGAGGAGCTATGACGGCACTCGTCGATCAATTCAATGCATCTCACCCAACGGTCCACGTGACGATTGTCGTGACGAAGGCGTCCTCCAAACTTATTGCCGCTACTGCCGCAGGAAATCCACCTACTCTCGCAGAGATCAGCCACTACGACGGCAAGTTGGTAAAGGCCGGAGCGCTCGTTCCATGGAACAGTTATATGAACACCAGCAGTATCGTCACTCAATCCAACCTCTACCCCGTCGTATGGAAAAATGGCGAAGTGAGCGGTCAACACTATCGAATTATGGCCGGCGTGAAAATATCTGAAGTCTTCTACAACGAGGCGCTTTTCCAGAAGGCTGGAATCACCGCACCGCCGACGACGGATGCGCAACTCGCCAGCGATGCAGCCAAGATCCAGGCACTTGGAGTCACTGCGATCGGGTGGAAAGACTCCTCGGCTCACATCCTTCCAACCTTCCTAAGCAACGGTGGTACTCTGCTCGCCCATAGCAACTCCATCGGTCACTCGGTCAACTTCACTTCACCAGCTGCGACGGCGACATTCTCTTTTTTCAAATCGCTCTACGCCGCAAATGAACTGCAGTTCCACCATGGAACGACGTTGAGAGAGGACCTCGCCGCCGGAAAACTAGCAATGATAGATGGAACGTCGGCAGGTTACCAGAAGGTCCTGGACGCTGTCGGAGGGAAGTTTCCCGTTGGAGCCTTTGTAGAACCCGCGGGCTCGACTGGGAAACCCGCCAACCTCGCGCAAGGACTCGGATTTGTCCTACCCAAGGGACACAGTAAGGCCCAAGATCGGGCCGCATTCACCTTTGTCCAGTGGTTCCTTGCCGGCCCACAACAGGCCTACTGGTCTGAGCACACCGGCTATGCGCCAGAGACGGTCTCCGGAGCCGCCGCGATCCCAGCCAGTTTCCTAAGCGGACACCCGGGTCTTCAATCGTCATTGGCCGCAGTGGCGTCTCCACAGACCGTCGCCCGACCTGTTAGCGATAGCTATAACGAAGTGCAGGCCGTACTCGATACAGCCTTCTTCAATGCAGTAACCGGCAAGCAGACGGTAGCGGCTGCACTAGCTACTCTCCAGAGTCAAGGGAACAGCTACATGAGTGGGGCCAGCGAACTCTAATCCAACTATTACTAGTTAGTCGCCGAACCGATGCTGGCTCTGCCAGCGTCGGTTCGGTTTCCAAAGAGAGACTGCTATCTATCTTTGGATATTCGGGGCGGCATATCATGAATTTGGACGAAATCAGTGCCGCAATATTCCATCTACCGTAAACCGACTTCGGAGAGAGGAGAAGCATTCGATGAGGAACCCCATGCCAGACGCCTCCCAAGGGAGCATTCTTCTCGCTGAAGACGACGAGGCATTCGCGTCCGCCCTCCGCCGATATCTACGCCAGACCGGATACCGGGTTGTCCTCATGGGAGATGGAGAGGCGACTCTACAGAGCCTGCTCGAGACCAACCACCACTTTGACGCACTGATCTTAGATCTTCTCCTTCCGGGAATTGACGGACGTGAGGTATGTCAGCGACTGAGAACCGCTGGTTGCTGGATACCGGTCATAATGACGACGGCGCTCGGTGAACTCGATGATCGTCTCGACGGATTCGGATATGGCGCTGATGACTATCTCGTAAAACCCTTCAGTCTTGCAGAACTCACCCTGCGACTTAGAGCAGTGGTGCGCAGGCGAGGAATCCCATCTGACCCGATTCAAGCGGGAGACCTGCGAATAGATCCGACGACTCGCCAGTGTTGGCGGGGAGAGGTAGAACTCACTCTCACCCACCGCGAGTCTCAGATCCTTGAGTTCTTCCTCAGGCGCGAGGGACTGGTTGTCACAAGAGCAAGCATAGGGAATGCAATCTGGCCTAACGAGGAGCAGGTCTCAGAAAATCTGGTCGATCAGCACATTGCCCACCTCCGCAAGAAGATCGATCGTCCATTCGGTAGACACGACCTCCAGACAATCCATCGCGTCGGATACCGACTCAAGACCAGCGATTCTTGAACCAAGATGCCGCTTAAAATTCGTCTGAGTCTCCTTGTTGCAACGGTCACATTTTTCATCATGCTCATCGGAGGCTTTGCGTTAAGAGCAACGCTAGCAGCAGGTATCGCGGGCACCATGCACGACGCTCTCCGCCGGACCGCCGGCCGCGTCATAGCTGATCTAACCGCAGGAAGACTCCCACTTTCGACTGGGAAGGCCGCTGGCCAAACCAAAAATGATCAGAGCGTCATTCAGATCATTGGAGCATCTGGTGTGCTGATTCTCACAACAGAAACTGCCGGCAGCCAAGTACTCCTCACCTCATCTCAGATTTCACAAGCCCTCACAGGTCCCATATTCACGCAGGCAATAAGAGCATCCTGGACTACTCCTTACCTCCTGCTCGCCGAACCTGTGTCAACAGAGCCATCCAAGGTGGTACTTGTAGGTGCAGCTCTCGATGAGTACCAGAACGCACTCTCGGGTCTTCAAAGGAACCTCATTATCGGAGGGACAATCCTAGTGTTGATCTCGACTATCGGGGGTTACCTACTTGCACGACGAGCACTAGCGCCAGTCGATCGCTTTTGTCTACAGGCTGAAGAGTTCTCGGCTGGTATGACCGGTCGACGGCTTGAAGTCACCAAGAACCGCGACGAGCTGGAGCACCTGGCACAAACCCTCAATGGCATGCTGGATCGAATCGAGGCGTCGATGGCACGACAGCGACGTTTTGTTGCCGCAGCAAGTCACGAACTCCGGACACCACTAGCAACCATCCAAGCAGAAATAGACGTAGCCCGCCTTTCCGACGAGGTCGGAACACAACTTGCGATATCGTTCGAAATAATTTCGCAACGGGTCTCCCAGCTCTCCCGACTATCGGGAGACCTGTTGCTGCTAGCGACCGGCGATGAGGGGAAACTCAGGCTCAATCCGCACCGCCAGCAGATCGATCCTACGATAGCTGAATGCCTCCAAGGTCTTAATGCTAAGGCTTCAAATCTCTCGGTCGAACTCGTTTTACGGTGCCAGGATGGAGCTTCGGCCATTGTCGATACGACGGCCTTTCGCCACATACTGGAGAACCTAGTAAACAATGCACTTCAACACGGGGGCGGCAAGACCAGAGTCGTGGAGGTTGCGTTCCATACAGAGTCCCAGTGGAGCATCCTCACCGTTACTGACGACGGCCCCGGATTGCCAGTCGACTTCCTTCCTCATGCATTTGAATATTTCAATCGGGCGCCCAAGAGCCGTACTCCAGGATCCGGCCTCGGACTCTCAGTTGTCTCTATGCTTGTTCACGCACATCGCGGTCGAGTAACCGTCGAGAACGGTAATGGCGGCGGGACAAGGGTGACTGTCTGGTTTCCGGCTTACGCAACACCCACCACGTCAGCAAGTCAATCGGATGTGAATACAACATTGATGTCAGATGAGCAAGGCGAAACAGAATCGCCCTCACTGATGCCTACAAAAAAACAAGCCGATTTGACCCAATGACCTGTATTCTCGCCGATACGCGGCAGGATTAGTGAATCCCAAATTCGTAAAGTCCAACTGGATACTCTTAAATTGATGCGTTCCAACAAGACCATAGAACTCGAATCCGCTAAATCAAATCGGCCGCCTTCCCATCGAAAAGTGGCTCCATCGAGTGAGTGGTGACGTCGTTGGTAAGTTGGCCCATGACGGGCTGTTTCACATCCTCGGCAGCGAGGATGATCCTCCTGAGAATCGTATAGTCGCTCGAGCAGTTGAGGAAGAGTGAGGCGACCCAGAAAAAGTAGACACACTACTTATGCCGCCTGAGCGGTCATTGACGATGATAACTCGTATTCGATTGGGGAGATGTTCCCGATCTTTG
>JABEUN010000087.1 GCA_013044385.1 Acidimicrobiaceae bacterium | reverse complement strand
GTTGGACCTCGGTTCAACGACAGGTGAAACTCCCGTCGATGAAGCAGTAAGTGAACATCAAACAGGCGATAGCAAGTTTGTATAAGTTTCACGGAACGGAATGGTCAGATGAACTACTGTCCAGTTGACCTGCGGTTGGGGTAACCGAGGAGAACTGGTCCGGCGACGCACAGTTTTTCGAGTAGAGCTCCGCGTCCAATCATATAGAAAGCGGACACATTCCCGGGATTCAATCATCTGATTCTCCTGTGAACTCGAAACAGCAGTGCAGACCTAGAAGCAGCACGGACTCGCCCTCAGCTTCGAGCTTGGGACCGGCCATCGTAGGACGTCCCCGGGTTTGCTTGCGAGTCTCTTGAGGGCTATGTCCGGAGAGAGCCTCCGGCGTGGGTTGAAAACGACGTCCGATCGGCAACACGTTCTTGCCGGTCGTGGCAGGACCGATCTCGATTCAGGTGAGGTGGCCCTTGGAGCATGGGCGACTTCTTCGTCCTTCCATCTGGGTCCAACGCCGAGCAGGTGCAGATGAATCCTCCACCCGTTCACGCTCGGCTTCGTCATCGATGAGTTGACGGTAGAGGTGGTGAAAGTCGACATTGATGAGGACCCCGCCGATGTCGAAAACCACTGAGTCAATCGTGTCTAGATTGGTTCCGCTGAATTCGTCGGAAGCGCTCACTCTGACAGAACTCTCCCGGAGCCGACTTCGGCTCGAATGTGTGAACAGAATACGGAAGAGGGAGTCCCGACCTCTATGCCTTTTTTGTCCACACTCTCATCATACTTTGTGCAGTACCTGCGATCAGGTCCAATGAGGTTGCGACGTGGAACGGAGGACTTATTTGAGAGACTTTCGGAGTTGGCGAAGTGTCCACAGTTCGCCCTCGTTCCTACCGCCAACTCCCGCTTCGAATTCGATGGGGGTCTGCGGGCGATCGGAGAGCTGGCGCGCGGGGCGGGGGATAGCCCTCGAAGGAAGTGCCGGTATTTTGAGCGTTGTGGGTTGGGACGGGCAGAGGACCAAATTTTGCCGATATCTGCAATCTGTCAATGCGGCTGGGGAAGTCGACTGACATCGGTGGCCGGGCGGATCCTTTCTGTATCGATGGGACCCAGAGGCTCTCAACGACCTGGGTGAGGAGATCGATAGATCAGGTCTCCCCCTCTTTTGGCCGCGCAACGCATTGCGCTTATTACCCTTGGCGGGAGCGGGGTTTGCGTCAAATGCCAGACGAACGAGGTCGTCGTAGCGAACCAAGAAGGAGTCAAGTGTCTGGCTTGGGACTTGGTCAGCTCCGGTGTCCCTCGCCTGTTGTGCTGCGTCTTTCATCCGAAGAAGTAGCTCACCCATCCCCGTTGCCCAGGCACTTTGGCGTTGCACCTCTCCAACAGAGGCGAGGTTCCTGATCAGGTGTGCTCCACAGAGCGCGTGAGTAGCACCTTTGTAGTCGAAGTAGAGTCTGAGGCGATCGTGTACTGCTGTACCTGTGAAGTCAGCAAGCAGACCGAGCTGTTCTACAGCCCTCTTCCCCCTGGTTCTATTCGCATGCAATAGCGTGAGATTCTCATTCGATGCGACGTGGAACCATACCTGCTTCTTTGACAGTCGATCCGACGTCTCGTCCATGTGTACCACGTCTGAGGACTTCAGCTGGGCTAGCACCTCACCTAAGAACGGTGCTAACAGCTCAGATCCCTCGGAGTACAACGAGTCCAAGAAACCAGTAGAGACTTGCACACCGAAGAGATCAGCCATCGCTTCCGATACCCTCTCCATTGGGATGTGCTGACGACAAAGCAGTTACAGGGCATTGGCCCTGATCCTTGGTCCATAGCTTGTCCACCCTCTCGCCTCTGCGGGGAAGACCCCAGCCGTGGTAGTCCCACAGCTACACCTGCGTCGTTCGGAGCGGTGCTCGATACAGGTGAGGGTGGGCTTTGGGATGTCGAAGACCTGACGGGTCTCGATGGACTCAACTGGAGCACCAGAGAGACCAGAGCCACAGCTCGAAACGCTGCCCCAGCGCAATTGTCCGGACCGGTGCATTCCCGAACCCCGTGCCTTTTCAGACCACCTCTTCAATGGGCCCAGCCTGGCCCCAACATCAGATAACGTCCCGGTTTTTATCCAGACAATCAGGAGAAGATCTTCTTCGGATTGTCCACCATCATGGTGGTGATCTGATCGGAGGTGACGCCGCGCTCCAGCAGGGCCGGGATCACATCGTTGGTGATGTGAAGGTAGTTCCAGTTTGGCGACGTAGCGGCCACCGCTGCGTCATCGAGCCAGTCATTGTGACACGCAGCGTCGTGCGAGAGAACCATGCGGTCCGCATAGCCCATCTTGCAAAGCCTTGCAACCGTGTCGACCCTCTGTTCGAAGGGGAGAAGCAGGTCTATGCCGAAGCGATCCATGCCAAGGTAGGAGCCGGCATTGATGAGCTTCTCGAGGTATCCGATGTCGGTCGTGTCGCCGGAGTGTCCGATGATAACCTTCGTGAGATCAACACCCTCTTCCCTGAAGATGCGCTGCTGGTCGAGTCCGAACTCTCCGTGTGCGAAAGTATGGGTCGATATGGGTACGCCCGTGCGCACGTGAGCCTTGGCGACAGCACGAAGCACCCTTTCCACGCCCGGCGTCACGCCCGGCTCATCGGTGGCGCACTTGAGGATCGCGGCCTTGACTCCGGTGTCGTCTATTCCAACCTCTATATCGGTGATGAACATCCGAGCGAGTGGGTCTTCGCCGCCTAGCAGACGGTCCGGTCCCCTGAAGTGGAAGTAGAGCGGCGTGTCGTTGTAGGTGTACAGACCGGTGGCGCAGATGATCTGAAGGTCGGTCTGTTCTGCGATCCTCTGAATCCTAGGGATGAACCTCCCCAGGCCGAGAACGGTCAAATCGACGATGGTGGAGACGCCAGCCCGGTGAAGTTCATTAAGTTTTTCGACCGCCTGGACCACCCTGGCGTCCTCATCTCCGTATTCGGTGAGGTAGTTCTGCTGGACCTCGGTGGAGAGCACGAAAATGTGTTCATGCATGAGTGTCTGACCCATGTTCGACACTGGGATTGGCCCCTTGACTGTCTCGACGTTGCTCATCGATGCTCCTCTTTGTTAGATGTACTCTGTCTCGGTGTGCTCTGTACCCGTTACCGAATCGGCTTACCCCACTGGGTCTCTTCCCGAAGTATGGGCTTGATGACCTTCCCACCGGGATTTCGGGGAAGGGGAGTGCTCCTCAACTCGATGAACTGCGGAACCTTGAAGTCAGCGAGCTTCGAGGATGCGAACGCAACGATTTCGGCCGGGTCAACAACCGTGTTCGGAGCTGCCACCACCACGGCACCCACCTTCTCACCCATCATCTGGTCAGGGACACCCAGGACCGCTACCTCGAAGACGCCTGGGTACTCCGATAGAACGTTCTCAACCTCGACGCTGTAGACGTTCTCGCCGCCTCGATTTACCATGTCCTTCTTTCGGTCGACTATCTGGCAGAACCCCTCTTCGTCGATTCTCGCCATGTCGCCGGAGTGGAGCCAACCGTCGACGAAGGCCGCTTCGGTGGCTTCTGGCTTCCGCCAGTATCCCATCACGACATTCGATCCCCGTATCAGTAGCTCGCCGACCCCAGAAGCTGGATCCGGATCGAACAGGTCGAGCTCCACAACAGGTGCGGCGAATCCGACTGTCTCAGGACGGGTGGCAGCATACTCGTGTGGAAGGAACGTGGAGATCGATGAGGTCTCGGAGAGACCGAAGCCGTTTCCGACCCTTGCATTCGGGAATCCTGCCATGATTCTCCTCACCAACTCCGGTGGGGTGGGCGCACCTCCATAGAGGACCTGTGTAACGCCGCTGGTGTCCAGGCTTGCAAACTCCGGCTGGTTGAGGGCCAGCCAATATATGGCCGGGACCGATGTGAGTACAGAGATCCGCTCCTCTTTAATGGCGGATAGGAACTTGTGGACGTCGAATCCAGGCATGATTACAGTTGTCCCTCCGAGCGAGAGGGAGGGGAGCAGCTGTGAATTGCAGCCGGTCACGTGGAATAGTGGCACCGATACTAGCGATCTGAGTCCCTCGGCAGAGAGTCTGGCGACCCGCCTGGCTGTCTCTATGTTCGATAGGAAGTTCTCATGACTCGTCATCGCTCCCTTTGGGAATCCAGTCGTCCCGGAGGTGTAGAAGATGGCGGCGAGATCGCCAGATACGGCGCCGTCGTGGGCGAACGGCTGTCCATCGGGGAGAGGTGAGCCAGGCTCGAATACGTAAGTCACTTCGGCGTCTTTGTAGACGTAGGCACGCTCTGATTCCGTGAACCTCGTGTTTACAGGCACCACCACGGCGCCGGAGAAGATCGTGCCTAAAAACGACACCACCCAGTCCGCTCCATTGCCGAGATGCAGTCCGACCCTGTCGCCAACGGACACGCCTTGGGCTCTCAGCCCACCAGCGACCCTGGTCGCCCTGTCCCAAAGTTGTCCAAAGCTGAGCCTGGCACCGTCGAGTTCGACGATTGCGTCAAGGTCCGGCCAGGTCATTCTCGCCCGGTCCATCATCTCGATCAGTGTGGAATCCACTCCCGAGTAGTGAATTGCACCGTCTGCGCCCCTTTGCAGGTCATCCATATTGAACGGTTCGAGCGAGCCGGATCTTCCAAGTTTCGTGATGCCCATGGAGCTCTCCTCTTCGGATTTCAGGTTGTGGACTTCTGTACTGTCGCCGGTCCAGAAGGAACTAGTGCTTCCTGAGCTCCCGTCTGGCGATAGTCATCCTGTGCACCTCGTCGGGTCCGTCTGCGATTCGGAGTGTCCTCTGCCCGGCATACATCTCGGCCAGTGGTGTATCTTCACTCACGCCCGCTCCGCCGAAGGTCTGGATCGCCCTATCTATCACCCGGAGGGCCGTATTCGGGGCGACCACCTTTATTGCGGAGATCTCGGTACGGGCGGCCTTGTTGCCGACCGTGTCCATCAGCCAGGCGGCGTAGAACGTGAGGAGCCTCGCCTGATCGATCTCGATCCTCGAGTCTGCAATCCAAGTCTGGATTACCCCCTGTTCGGCGATCGGCTTGCCGAATGCGACCCTCGACTTGGCTCGCTCACACATGAGTGACAGTGCCCGTTCGGCTGCTCCAACGGATCTCATGCAGTGGTGGATCCTTCCCGGTCCGAGGCGGGACTGTGCTATGGCGAAACCGCCGCCCTCCTCCCCAAGGAGATTGGTGGCCGGAACCCGCACGTTGTCGTAGAGGATCTCTCCGTGCCCCTCGCGGTCCTGGTATCCGAAGACTTTCAGGTCCCTGACTCTCACCACACCGGGAGAGTCGAGAGGTACCAAGACCATCGACTGTTGCTGGTACGGGCTGGCGTTCGGATCCGTCTTGCCCATGACGATTGCGATCTTGCATCTAGGCGAACTCGCCCCAGACGACCACCACTTCCTGCCGTTTATCACGTAGCTGTCACCATCTGGCGTTATGGAACACTCGATGTTGGATGCGTCGCTCGAAGCCACAGCCGGCTCTGTCATGGAGAAGCAGGACCTGATCTCACCCTCGAGAAGCGGGCGAAGCCACTGCTCCTTCTGCTCCTCGGTTCCGAACATGGTGAGTATCTCCATATTGCCGGTGTCCGGGGCCGCGCAGTTCAGAGCCTCCGGAGCGAGGTGGCTCATCCCCGTGATCTCGGCCAAGGGTGCGTAGTCGGTGTTGGAGAGGCCATCGGTCCACTCGGTTTTGTGTGGAAGGAACAGATTCCAGAGACCCTGCGAACGGGCTTCCGCCTTGAGGTCCTCGACGATCTGTGGGTGGAAGTGTGGATCACCTGACTCGGCCATCTGCTGCTTGTAGACGGCTTCCGCGGGATAGACGTACTCGTCCATGAAGGTGAGGAGCCTGGTCTGGAGATCCTTTGCCTTGGGGCTCAAACTGAATTCCATGACCACTCCTAAGGTAAACCCGATTTGTCGTTTGCCGAATCATACCGCTCCGTCGGGCGGTCGAGTAGTCGGGCCATGTTCTAGGACGGGGATATTATTCGGATGGAGAAGTACAAGTCACTTCCGGAAGGCCTTGGTGGGCGTAACGACGCTTGGCCACATCTGCTCAGGAATGGCTGTTCGAGGGTACCTTGGGCCGACCAAGCTGGGCTGTTTTGGCTCCTATGGATCCAGTCTCCCTTTGCAACCAGCCTGCAAAACTTCATTACGCTCAAAGGCCGTTTTAGGACCACCCTTTTCCTGACCGGTCCCGGGTGCACTTGGTCGTGCGAGGCATCGGCTGTATGGCGAGATCGTAGGCGTGACTCTGGTGTCGGCTGACTAGCCGCCCGAGTCGACCACTTGTGCGTTCCCCTTGTGATGGCTGGCTGTGCATAACGCCCAATGGTCCTTCGGCCAGACTAGGACTACCTCGGCGGCGTTGTCCGAGCGTGAAATTGAAGAAGCCCGCTTCGTCGCGGTAAATTGCGACAGGAGTGGTTCGTGGCCCGGACCATCTTTGGACTTCATGTTTCATGCGAGTGAGGTGGCTAGGGCTATCATTTCGCTGTTCAGAGATTATGGGAAAGAAGACTGGGCCAGAATCTTCCACGACGATGCACTAGTCGCCCGAACAAGTCCGCCAAATTCGATTGGCATCCACACTTCGTGGCCGACACTCACGAAATAGAGACCGGTGATATTTATCTTCGCACCGATTGTTCCAGCGAATTGCCATTGATGACCTCCGTCAGAACTCACTTCAAGAAAGCCAGGGCCGCCATCGATCCACATCACTTGACCATCACGGCTCACCCCGAAGGCATTGATGGAGTAAGGTCCGATGTTGCCAACTCCGATATTGTGCAATGGCGAACCGTTCGCAACTAGTGTCCACGTTCGACCACTGTCACCGGTCTTGTAGAGCCAGCTATACGCCTTCATCATGCCCACACCGCGTCCGCACAGCATGTACCAGCGTGATCCGCTCGCCAATTGCACCTTGCCGGGTTGTTCCGCAGGACACGGATTGGTGACTCTGGTCCACGACGCGCCCGAGTCCGACGTGGCGATTAGGGTCGAATCCTCCAGAGCCAATCCGATTGAGCCGGATAACCCGAGTAGTCGCGGCGTAACCTTCATGGATCCAGCCAAAATGGAAGGAATGACGGTATCACTCGTCGGCTTCAGTGACCCAAGTGGGAAGATGCCCAGGTGAATCACACACCCATCTGTACTTGCTGACCCCGTGGGGCAACGTTCGGCACTGACCACGACGTCACCCCTGGACAACGACAGGGAGGTGGACTCACCGGCGAATTGGAAGCTTTGCCACGTGTGACCCCCGTTGGAAGTGAACAGGAGTCCACCAGACGCTGGCTGTGCGATGTAGCCCACTCGGTCCGATAGGAATGCGAGTTGTCCTGTACCCGCGCCGATTTGATCCGACGATCCAGTCGGCAAGACGCCGGTGATCCGCCACGACAAACCACCGTTTGTGGTTTCAGTCAAGTACGAGTGCTCAATTTTGTCGAAACCCTTATTCCAGAAGGTCGAAAGCGCGACCCCTCTGGTCGACGAGAACATCTGGATTGCGACTACTGAGGATGCATTGATCACGGTTCCCGCCGGCAAAGGGGTCACAACACTGTGCGTGGAAGTGACAGTCGAGGCACGCGGTGTCGCTGTTGGGGCCCCGGATCCACCGATAAAAAAGTAGCTGAGGGCAACCACTGTGCTCACCGATAAGACGAGCGCTCCTGCTGTCAACCACAGACGCCTCTGGAGCGAGTGCGCTTCGGCGATCAGGTCCACGATCTCCTCGACCGAACGCGAATCCGGCTGTCCAATCGAAAATGGCAAGACCAACCCCAGTTAGTGCACCGACAGATTCCTTTTTCGCCAACTCATCCTTTCGGCACCCCTGGTTGAGCGCCACAGAGACAAGTTCACCCAGCATTTATAGTAGGGCACTGTGCACAGGAGCGCCAAGGACTCGAATGCCCCGTCCCATCTTGAAGTCAACACTGGCTCCTTCTCACCGGATGTGCGACGACGGAATGTCCGTGTTCTCGTTCGCCCCGAGGACTGAAGAGAGGTCAACTGCTGGAGGTAGCCGCTCGCGCCTGGGTCACTTCACCGTCAGCATTTGCGCGGCGAACCCCGGAGGCAACCTGTTGGGAGGGCGCGACCGGCTCGCTTCGGTCGAATTCAGGGAATCCAATAGAGCCAATGCCGAGGTTGGACTAATACGTATTGACAGGAAAGAGGGTGGCTCGTACGTGGTCCAGCTGTTGCACTGCGGGAAGAGGTTCATATGTACTCCGACGCGCCCGTCCAGATAGTCGAGTCTGTCCAACGCACTCTGGATCCCTGCACGGGACTCGCGATCGGAACGGGGATCGTCCCTGCCTACTTCTCGATTATTTTTAGGGTACCTACTGACAGTGACGTAGACCATCCTTTGTTCAGCTCGCAGGGTCGATAGAGCTTCACTTCGGTCTGAATCCCACTGCCGGGCTAAGGACCGTTAGGTGATCCGGCGTTGACGCCATACCATTGGAGCGGGGATTCGCCACATGGGTCCTGAATGTTTGTCAACTGATTGGTTGAAGATTGGAGAGATCAGCTATGGCAAATGGAGCTGATGAGCTGGTTCGGGATTGGATGACAACTGACGTCTCGAGCCTAAAAGAGACTCAGCCGGTTTCCGAGGCGGTCGAACTGCTACTCAAGAAGAAGGTAAAGAGTGCGCCAGTGATGGACGAGGACGGACATCTACTCGGCCTCATCTCGGAGGCCGACCTGATCGCGTCGGAGACCGAGGTGCACATCCCCACCATGATCTCCATACTTGGCGAGGTGGCCGCCTGGCCACCATCGATACTCAGGTTCAGGCACGACGTCGAGCGGTCTTCGGCATTGACCGTGGCATCGGCAATGTCTAGGGAGGTTCAGACAGCGTCGCCGGACCAGTCCATCTCCGAGGTTGCCGGGATACTCTACGACAACAAGATCGTCATGGTGCCAGTTGTTGAGGGCGGTAAGGTCATCGGCGTGATAGGGCGGTCAGACATACTGCGGTGCATGGCGGCACCAAAGGGGGACTAGCTCCTCTTTGGCGTCACTTCAGGCACCGAAGCCGGCTCCGGTGCCTTCCCATTCTGGTTCTGGCTCATTCGATCGGCGAAATCCTTCACTCCGCCCAAAAGTCCCGTCAACTCCATCGGGAAGAGGATCTTGGTGGAGGGGGAACTGCCGATCGTCTTTAGTGCATCGAGATACTGGAGCAGCAATGTGGCCTTGTCGGCTGACTTCGCCGTCTCCGATATCGTTGAAAGGGCACTTGCCAGACCGGAGGCACGGGCGAGCACGGCTTGCCTCTCCGCCTCAGCCGACAGGATGGTCGCCTGCTTCTGACCCTCGGCAGCGAGAACTACGGCCTGCTTCTGACCCTCGGCGACTGTGATTGCAGCCTGCTTCTGACCCTCTGACTCGGTGACCACTGCCCTTCGGGTGCGCTCGGCCGACATCTGCCTGGTCATCGCCTCTTGGACCTGTGGGGGTGGGTTTATCTCCCTGACCTCTACGTTGGTGACCTTGACGCCCCACCTTTCGGTCACATCGTCGAGCCTGACCCTGAGCGCTGCATTCATATCCTCACGCTTGGAAAGGACGTCATCCAAGGACATGTCTCCAACGACGCTACGTAGCGTCGTTGCCGCTATATTGAGTGCCGCACCTGAGAAGTTCGAGATCTCGACGATCGACATGACTGGATCGAAGACCTTGTAGAACATTATGAAGTCGATGGAAATAGACGCGTTGTCTTTGGTAATGGCGGTCTGGTGTGGGATCTCCAGGAACTGCTCGCGCAGATCCACCCAGCTGACTCGGTCAATGATCGGGTTTATGAATGTGAGTCCGGGACCTTTTACCCCGCTTGCACGACCGAGACGGAATAGAACTATCCGCTGGTACTCCCTTATGACCCTGAAGGATTTGGAGGCAAAAGCTGCAAGAACAATCAGGACGACGGCGGAAATCGAAACGGGTAAGTAGTACATCATGACTCCTTCGATGGGTGCATATCACCCTGGACTGCCCGCACCGGGGTCCTGTTTGGCAGTTCGTTCCCCGGACCGTCCGTGGAGGGCTCGGGGATGACCCAGAGTTTCAAGCCTTCAACTTGTGTTACGAACACCCTTTGACCCTTCGCTATAGGACCAGACTCAGAGATGGCGGTCCAGGTCTCACCGGCTACCTTGACGGTTCCTGTCGGGTCGATGGTGGTGATTGCGATAGCTTCCCGGTCAAACAGTCGTGACAACTTTTTGGTTGGCTTGGCGATTCTCCGATACGATCGCAGGCTGAATCCACCCCAAATAAGTACTGCGAGAGATGCGGCGAAAGTAATCGCCAGTACTGTCCACGCCAGAGCGTCAGATGCTAGCCTCGACTGACCTACGACGTAGATAAAAAGAGCGACGCTAATAACAAGGGACAGAGCCCCACCGGTTATGGAGCCGTGAGGACCGACGTGTACGCCGACTAGAAGTGAGACCGCCACTAGAGCTAGCACGAGCAGAGACAAGATGATCATGTCGACCACCTCCTATGGTTCCACTCTAGACCCGATCCACTATCTAATCCAATACACGTGCGAGAAGCCGAACCCTTTAGGTGGTTGAAATTGGGCTATCAGTTCTTGGTTACTTGTCTCTATCTGACTAGTGATAATGGTGTTCTGGGCTAGCGGCAAAGACGCGCATACCGATGAATCGGCGGTAAG
>JABEUN010000015.1 GCA_013044385.1 Acidimicrobiaceae bacterium | reverse complement strand
ACGATACGTTGCTCGATGGCGATGCGTCGAACCTCTCCGCCGGTCAGAAGCAGCTTTTGACGATAGCTAGGGCTTTTTTGGCAAATCCGACGATTCTTATCCTTGACGAGGCGACGAGCAGCGTCGATAGCCGAACCGAGGTGCTCATCCAAGAGGCGATGTCAAGGCTCCGCAAGGGTCGCACGAGCTTTGTGATCGCTCACCGCTTGTCCACGATACGAAACGCCGACACAATAATCGTGATGGAGCAGGGGAGAATCGTGGAGTCGGGCAGCCACGACGAACTCCTCCATAGAGACGGGCCATTTGCTCGGCTGTATCGGAGTCAGTTCGCCGAGGCGACGGTTACCGACTAGAACCGCTGTCGTGTTTCTAGGTTGGGAAAGACAATCCCTGTGGTCGGGATACTTTCTTGCGGAGTACGGAGTGACTCTTTCATTGATTCTGTGAGGCGTGTTTAGCGTCACTGAAGCTGATCATGTCGTATTCGGGCGACGGCATAATTGCGCTGTCGTTTTCTTTGGGGCAAGCTTGGGAGTGCAAATGAATAGGACCCTCTCGAGTCGTATCCGCCGATTACGAGAGGGTCCCCAAGAGATGCCCAGAGGTACCGTGGTTTCAATTGTATCGGATAGGCCCGAAGTTTGCGAAGCTGAATGGTTGGCCGGAATACTTAAATGTCCGTCTTGTGACGGAAGTCTTCGACCATGGGGGCATGCAAGGTGGAGAACCATTCGCATGTCTGAAGGCACAAAGAAGCTTCGCCCAACGGACGGCAGTCACACCCAGACAGGCCGAGATACACCGGGACCTCAAAATAAAAGAGCTCGGTTGCTAGCTGGATTTCGAACCAGAGGCGCCTTAGCAATAATCCCAGTTCAGGGGATCGCGTAGTAACACGACTTAAGTGTCGAAACGCGTCCATTTACCATGCTAAAGCATCATTTATGGGGTAGTTGTGTGCCTATTATCTCAATAGGTGCGGGCTGAAGGAGGGAAGTTCTCCACAAGCCATCCAAGGGGCCATGCACCTCTACCCAGGACTCCAAAGACGACCGTGGCAAATAGAATTCGCATCGAGATGGGTGACACGACGGGAATTCCCAGCGGAGTCCCGGCAGGTATGTTACGCCCAAAGCGCCGACTTTTTTGATCTCGGGGCTAGGCAAATTGATACAATTTTCTGACATTGGAGGTGATTTACAGCTAAGCCCCTTAGCCAGGAAGTCGCTACCAGGATCGACTCATCCAGGTTGACTTTTATTTTCTCAGGAGGAGTCACGGATTAGCGCGGAATCGCCAGATATTTATACTCAAGGAACTCCTCGATGCCGATGCGACCACCTTCACGGCCAAGTCCAGACTGCTTGACACCTCCAAAAGGTGCTCCTGGATTCGAGACGATACCGGTATTGATGCCAGCCATGCCCACTTCGATCTCATCGCTAAGTCGAAGTGCGCGATCGATGTCCTGGGTGAAGATGTAGCCGACTAGTCCCCACTCCGTGTCGTTGGCGAGTGAGATGGCTTCGGATTCGTCCTCAAAAGGAATTACTGGGGCCACTGGCCCGAAGATTTCAGTGTTCATCAACAGCGAGTCGGGGTGTACGTTGGCCAGTACGGTAGGCTCGTAGAAATAACCAGCGCCGTCACGACGACGGCCACCGACGATGATTTCTGCATTTCGACTGAGCGCATCGTCGACGAGGAGTTGCACTTTCTCCAGTGCAGCTGTGTCAATCAACGGGCCGACGTCGGTTCCTGGGAGTGAGCCGTCTCCGACTGTGAGTTCACCCATCCGTGTTGCCAATTTGGCAGAAAAGTCCGCTGCAACCGAGTGGTGGACGAGAAAGCGATTCGCCGCCGTACAGGCCTCCCCCATATTGCGTAACTTAGCCATCATCGCCCCGTTGACGGCGCGGTCGATATCCGCATCTTCGCAAACCACAAATGGGGCATTGCCGCCGAGTTCCATTGAGGACCGCATCACGTGCTGAGCTGCTTGAGCCAGTAGAAGCTTACCGACATCGGTTGAGCCAGTGAAGCTTACTTTACGAGCGATGCCGCTTCTCATCCAGGCCCCTACAACTTTGGGCGCATCAGAGGAGGTTACAACGTTCAATACGCCCTTGGGCAATCCGGCTTCACGCAAGATCTGGACCAGCGCCAGCGAGGTGAGTGGGGTCTGTGGGGCGGGCTTGAATACCATGGTACAGCCGCTAGCGATAGCCGGGCCTATTTTTCGAGTAGCCATTGCCAGCGGAAAGTTCCACGGAGTGATGAGTACGCAAGGCCCAACTGGTACGCGAGTGACGAGTATCCGGTTCTTGCCGTCGCCCGAATTGGTATAGTCACCCGGTATGCGAACGGCTTCTTCGGAGAACCATCTGAGGAACTCTGCCCCGTATGCTACTTCGCCGCGAGCTTCAGCCAAGGGCTTCCCCATTTCGGCGGTCATTAATGCTGCAAGGTCTTCGGTCCGCTGAATAATAATGTCGTAAGCTCTGCGGAGGATTTCGCTGCGCTCACGGGGCGAAGTTTTCGCCCAACTTGCCTGCGTGTTTCCAGCCACTGCGATCGCCCGCTCGGCATCGGCTTCGGAACCGTCAGCTACAGAAGTGAGGGTTTTGCCAGTAGCGGGATTCTCCACTGCAAAGGTTCTCCCCTTTTCGGCCTCGATCCACTCGTCGTTGATGTAGAGACCCGTATTGAGCCCATGGACTATGGACTGCACGTCTCGGTTCCTTGTGTTCATTTTCGTTCTCCTTGTTCTGGTGTTCTCTTATCGAGGCGATGATTCATCGAGTAGTTCGGCTAAGTGCAGGACTCGGCGTTCAGGTTCTAACTGTAAGACTTGCATTTGACAGCTGAACCCGTCGGCCAGGACCGGGACTCCCTCAGCTGTTTCGCCAAGAGCGGGGGCAAGAGCCAGTTGCGCAACGTCCATTGAGATATCGAAGTGTTCTGCCTCGAAGCCGAAGTTGCCTGCGACTCCGCAGCAGCCAGTAGCCTCGCGAATTTTTTTGATGCCGAGAGCCCGCAGGGCTGCTTTCTGCGAATCTGCACCAAATACTGAGTACTCGTGGCAATGAACTTGTAATGTGACCTCTTGTGGTGGCACGCCACCTTTCCAATCGGGGCGCCAGCCAGCTTCACTCAACTCGACTATCATAGTTGCAAAGCACCGGATCCTTTCGGAGACGCGAAGTGCGGCATCGGTATGGACGAGCTCAGGCAGGTCTCGCTTCAGGCAGGCGGCGCAACTTGGTTCGAGCAGTACAATTGGCCGGTCTGTACCGTCGTCAAGAGTCCGGACAGTCCGCTCAAGCACTTTTTTCGCTGCGGCGAGCTGTCCCGTTGAGATGAGGGTCAGGCCACAACAGACGCTCGAGTTGCACTCTACAGTGTTGCCCGACGCATTGAGCACGCGCTGCGCTGCTCCGGCTGCTTTTGGGCGAAATCCCTTAGTGAAGCTGTCAATGACCAATACGATATCGGATCGATCTGGTTGGTTTTGGGTCTCTTCTGGGTTTACAAGTGCCCGACGAAGGTCACCAGCACTCGCAAACTTGGGCAAGCGACGTCTTGTAGAGACTCCGCCGAGGGCCGCTAGCGGCCTCGCTAAGGGAGATGAAAGAATTAGGTTGAGCGGTTGCGCAATCCGTCGAGTAACGCGTAGCCAGAGCGGTAACCAACCTAACGTATAATGGGACAGCGGTCGAACCCGATGTCGGTAGTAGTGGCTGAGGAACTCCGCCTTATATGCCGCCATGTCGACGCCCGCAGGACAGTCAACTGAGCAAGCTTTACAGGACAGGCAGAGGTCGAGGGCCTCGCGCACTTCCCCGGAGCGCCAGGTGCTGTCAATGTTCTTAGCGCCCCGAACCATCTCCTGGAGCACGCGCGATCTTCCCCGGGTCGAATCTTTCTCGTCCTTGGTCACTCGATAACTGGGACACATTACGCCGCCGGAACTGCTCCTGCAGCGACCGATGCCAACGCAGCTCTGCACGGCGCGAACGAATGGGTCGATTTTGATCTGGGATGGAGAAGAGACTGGTAACGCGAAGTCGTAGTTAGAGCGCCACTGACTTTCGGAAACACCGTCGAGAGCTAGGTTGTCGATTAAAGGGTCTGGATCGACCAAAACGCCGGGATTGAGGATGCCGCTAGGATCCCACAAACGTTTGAAGCTTGCGAAGGCGTCGATCATCGATTTTGAATACATGATCGAGAGAAGTTCGCTTCTGGCTCGTCCATCGCCGTGCTCGCCGGAGAGCGAACCGCCGTGCGAGACAACCAGCTGAGCTGCGGCTAGCGAGAAGTCTCTCATAGTGGCTCGGCCTGATGGAGTCCGTGGGTCGAAGGTAATGCGAACATGTATGCATCCAGCGCCAAAGTGGCCATACATTAGCCCGCGTAACCCAAATCGTCCTAGTAGGTTTTGAAGGTCAGCTAGATAGTCAGCCAGGCGCTCCGGAGCCACAGCGGAGTCCTCCCAACCCGGCCACGTCTCTTCTCCGGTGGACAGTCGAGCGGAGAGTCCAGCGCCGTCTTCACGCACGCGCCACAACGAAACTCGTTCCTCTTCGGTCCCTACAATCCGACCTGCAACGAATCGTCCGTTCGAATTTAGCCTGGATAGTAGTTCATCAGCTTTCGTTTTCAAGGCGGGGCCGTCTTCTCCATCGAGGTCGACATAGAGCCAGGCCTTGCCTTCTGGTAATCCCTGGACTGACCTGTGGCCACGTAGGCGTCTCATGGTATCGACGATTGCCTCATCGATACCTTCGATAGCAGCAGGTGAAAATTCGAGAATGGTAGGGACATCCAGCGCTGCATCAACTACGTTCTTATAGCCGAGGCTCAGAAGTATCGAGGCGGCTTGGACGGGGACCAACTGCACCTTAGCACTTACAACAACCGCACAGGTTCCCTCACTTCCGGCAAGCGACCGAGCTACATCAAATCCGCGTTCCGGTAGTAAATTGGCGAGGTGGAAACCGGATACTTGGCGCGGAATCCGTTCGAGTTCGAGTCGGAATTCATGCATGTACCTTTCCGTCAGAGTGCGGAGGCCAGCGCTGAGTGCGACGGCTTTTGCAGTTGCTGGTTTGTCTCCGACCATTGTGGGCTCAAGACCGGTGCTTGTAGCAGTGATCTGAAAGCCGTCTGCGGTTACCAGGTTAAGAGCGACGATATGATCAGACGTCCGTCCATAGCGTACTGAGTGGTTCCCGCAGGCGTCGTTTGCTATGGAACCACCTAGGGTGGCTCGAGATTTGCTAGAAGGATCGGGTGCGAAGGTCAACTCTCCTCTGGTCTCTTGCTCTACTAGGCCTTGTAGTGTTGTCAGGACGATCCCCGCCTCTGCCGTAGCCTGCTTGGCCTCGCGGTCAACCTCGAACAATCTGTTCATATAACGGGAGAAGTCCAAGATGACGCCAGGGCCGATAGCTCCACCAGCCATCGATGTCCCGCCACCGCGTGAAATGACTGGCACGGCATATCGATTGCAAACCCGTAGTGTCGTGCTAACATCCTGTACGTTGTGAGGAAAGACAACGCCGAGGGGTTTGATACGGTAGTTCGAGGCGTCGTACGCATACTCAGCCGTTCGCCTGCTGGAGGTATCGATCTCGATAGCGAGTTCCTTCAAGGCTGAGATCCAGGGTTCATCCAAGTTATACGGCATAGCCGATCAGTACCTACAGTGCCTAGCCAGGGTATCCATGACGTAGCTCATGCCTTTTGGGCAGCCTGCAAGGCAGCATCGAGGCAACGGAGCCCAGTCGCTATCTCCTCAGAATCCACCGTCAAGGGGGGGATAATTCTGATTACATTACCGAGGGTGCCACAAGTCAGAAGGAGCAGGTTTTGCTCGACCGCAGCCTGTTGAACCGCGTTAGCAAGTGCCTGGTTCGGTTCTCCGGTCTCAGTGACAAACTCAATCGCCTGCATCAGGCCGAGACCCCTGACGTCGCCAATAAGTGAATTGCTCGCCTGGAGCTTTTCGAGTCCTTCACGTAGCTGCTCACCCCGGACCCGCGAGTTCTCTACGAGGTTTTCGTCGCGAATAACATCTAGGGTTGCCACTCCCGCTGCAGCTGAGACTGCATTGCCGCCGTAAGTTCCACCTTGTGAGCCTGGCCATGCTTTACTCATCAGTTCTACAGATGCAGCGATCGCCGATATGGGGAAACCACTGGCCAGTCCTTTGGCGGTAATAAGAATGTCCGGCGTGATGTCGCTATGCTGATGACCCCAAAATTTTCCAGTGCGCCCGACGCCAGCTTGTACTTCATCGAGGATGAGAACAAAACCGTAGCGGTCGGCTCGCTCGCGAAGTCCTTCCAAGAAGCGCGGCGGCGATGGGAGGTATCCTCCATCACCGAGAACTGGCTCGATGATGAAGCCAGCGGTATCGGCTGGAGAGGAGACTGTCTGCAGCAGGTAATCCAGCTCCTTCAGCGCGAAGTCAATTGCTCTTTCAATATCCCATCCATACCGGAAAGCATATGGAAAAGGTGCGATTTGCACACCCCCCATGATCGGGCTGAACCCGGAGCGGAACTTGGTGCCGGCTGTAGTTAAGGCTGCAGCGGCGACTGTTCGACCATGAAACCCGCCATGAAAAGCAATGATGTTTGGACGACCGGTAGCCATTCTTGCGAGCCGAATGGACGCTTCTACCGCTTCAGATCCAGAGTTCGCATAGAAGACACTGTCGAGGGCAGGTGGGAGTACCTCTCCGAGCCGCTCCGTAAGAGCGATCAAGGGTTTGTGCATGATCGTGGTGTACTGGGCATGGATGATAATACCGGCCTGCTCCCTGGCTGCTGCGACGACGCGGGGATGGCAGTGCCCTGTGCTCGTAACACCAATTCCAGTAGTGAAGTCGAGGTATTTTTTGCCGTCTGTGCCCCAGATCCAACTCCCGAGAGCCCTCTCCACAACAACGGGCGTGGCTTGTTTCAGTAATGGGCTGAGTGCGGTCATCGCGGTCTCCTCTGCTAAATCGCTTCTTTGAGGAGATTCTATAGGGAGAAGTTGTCAAGATCAAGCCGGATTGTTAACAATCCGATTGTTGAATACAGGAAGCGCCGAGTTAGCCCAGTATGCAGACGCCGGAAGTCGAACCTTTGGCTGGAAACGGTGAGGTCAGGAGGATCGATGCGAACGACCGTGGAGTTTTGGCTCCGCTAATAGCGCCGTCCCAACCCTTCCGTACAACTCCGAAGACTGGCCGTTAGTGCTGGGCACCGTTTTTGAGCAGTTCCTTAGTGCTACTGCTCAGTAACGGTGACCCCGAGGAGAGGCTCAAGGCAATTTGTGCTCTTATGTCGTCGGCGTGTGGAGTTCCAGGTCACAGGCAATTTTGATATGGTTGGCAAATATATTCCGTAGGATTGTCGACAATCCTACGGAATATATGTATACTATCTTCCTGGAAGCGGCATCACGACTCTTCACGGTGGTAGACGTGGCACTGGACTTCTGGAAAGGATGGAGTGACGCTATGGACCCTGGTGTCGTGGTCCTCACGGAAAGTGAGATCCGTGGGCTAACGAATCTTAATACTGAACTCGTTGATGCGGTTGAGGATGGATTCAAGGTCCTCGCCGCTGGCGGTGTGTCAACACCTCCTCCAATGATGTTCACAGTAGACTCCGATAATGAAGTCGACGTGAAGGCGGCCTGGGTTCGATCGTGGGGGATCCTCTCGATTAAAGTGGCAACCGGCTTCTTCGAAAACCCAGCTCTAGGACTACCCAGTGGTAATAGTGTTCTGCTTCTATTGGACGCGACAACCGGACAGACACGCGCCGTTCTACTCGAGGGTGGTTATCTCACAACTTTGAGGGCAGCGGCAGCGGGAGCGATTGCGGCAAAGTGGTTAGCACCAAGCGGTGCGGCAACCGTGGGAGTGATTGGAACGGGTCAACTTGCTAGATGGCATGCTCGGGCACTTTTGCTCGATAGGGAACTGGATTCGGTCTTAGTTTATGGCCGCAATCCTGATCGGGCTAATGCGCTAATAGACGATCTCAAGGAACACACCAATGCAAGAATAGCTCATTCAAAGAGTGTCCAGGAGGTCGTGGAAGCGAGCGATATTGTTGTCACTTGCACCTCCGCACATGAGATTCTGGTACGTTCGGAGTGGGTGCACCCGGGAATGCACATTACCGCCGCTGGAGCCGATGCAACAGGGAAGCAGGAACTGGATCCGGAAATTCTGTATCGAGCCGACCGAGTGGTGTGTGACTTGCGAGCTCAGGCGCTCACCCAAGGAGAGTGCCAACACGTCACAGACCCCAGCATGTCCAGCGATGGGTCGTGGTTGACGGAACTCGGAGACGTCGTAGCGGGTATGGCACCAGGACGGATCAAAGACGACGAAATAACGGTGTGTGACCTTACTGGCGTTGGTGTCCAAGATGCCGCAATTGCTCGCTATGTGCTCGGTAAGGCACTCGGGACGGCCCCTGTCGCAGCCATAGATCCAGGAGTTCGACGTGGTGTCATCGTTTGAGGATGGATCAGCCAGGAGACTGAATCGGAACGCTATCACACGGGGTCAGGGTGCAGGCTCTGGGAAGGATGAAGGGCCGATGGGCGTGGGCACTTTGGCGGTATGGGCCGGTGAAGAGGAGTATTTGCTTCAAGGAGCTACTCAGGTGCCGGTAGTACGTAGTGTGGCCTTCGGCTATGCCGATCTCGACGAATGGGAGGAAGTTGCCCTCGGTCGGCGACGGGGCCATATCTACTCCAGAAACACGAATCCGACAGTTGAAGCACTAGAAGCCAAGGTGCGCTCCCTTGAGGGAGCTGAGGCATGCATCAGTTTTTCAACCGGTATGGCCGCGGTGAGCGCAAGTGTTCTCGCCCTAGCTTCGACCGGTTCGAGAGTAGTAGGTATTGCGGATACCTACGGAGGAACCTCGAAGCTATTTCTGGATATACTCCCTCGTTTCGGCATCGAAGTGGTAATCTGCGAGACGGCTAACCGCCAAGCTATAGAACGCGAGCTTGGCCTTGGGGCCGACATCTTGTACTTAGAGAGCCCAACAAACCCAACTTTGAAGATCCTTGACATCAGGCGTTTGAGCGCGGTAGCGCACTCAAATGGCGCGCGCGTCATCGTCGACAATACCCTTGCAACACCTATAAATCAGAACCCGCTTAACCTGGGCGCGGATATTGTGCTGCACAGTGCAACGAAATATCTTTCCGGTCATGGAGACGCCCTAGGAGGGGTGGCTTGTGGGTCTTCAGCGATTATTCATGAACTCTTTCGCTTTAGAGAGATCACCGGTGCGAGCCTGCACGCAGAGTCTGCCTATCTGATCATGCGGGGGATGAAGACCCTCCTGTTGCGGGTGGAAAGGCAGAATGAAACTGCAATAAGGATCGCCCGATTTCTGCAGAAGCACGACCAAGTCGAGGAGGTGTTCTATCCAGGATTGGAAAGTCACCCAAGTCACAGCGTTGCTGTTGGTCAGATGAGTGGATTTGGGGGTATGGTGACCTTCTCGGTGGTGGGTGGCTACGAGCGAGTTCGAACTATGCTGCCTAAGCTGCGGCTGGCTCATCGAGCGGCGAATCTCGGATCCGTCGAGACCTTTGTGGGACCACCGAGGACGACAAGCCACGTCGAACTCAGTGAGGATGAGCGGCGATCACTCGGGATACCGGAAGGATTGATTCGCTACTCTGTGGGCATCGAGGATCCAAGAGATCTCATCGCAGATCTAGAAGCTTCGCTCCGCGAAACTACTGCGCCTGATCAAGATTCTCGGTTTTCAAAATCCATATCGCGCACGCAGGAGCTGTGATGAAAAAGACTGATCATTTTGGGCAACCAGCACGCGATGACGTGCTGGCACGCAAGCTTCGATCAAGATCGGCTGAGCTTGAGCCACAACTGATTGCGTGGAGACGACATCTTCACTCTATTCCGGAGCTGGCATTCCAGGAGCGAGAGACTGCGGCATTCATCGCCTCCACTCTGAGCGAGATTGGGTGTTACGAAGTCCGTGAGCACATCGGGGGAACTGGAGTTGTAGCGGACCTTCAGGTCGGTGTCGGTCCAAGAATTCTGCTCCGCGCGGATATGGACGCTTTGCCAATCATGGAGACCGGCACTGATGTATGGGCGTCACGCAATGAAGGTGTCATGCATGCATGCGGCCATGACGGTCATGTTGCAATGCTTTTGGGTGCCGCGCGCTTATTAGCCGACCTCGTAAAGGAGGGACATGATGGTATTAACGTGCGATTGCTTTTCCAACCAGCTGAGGAAGCTGCTGGGTCAGATGGTGTCACGGGAGCTCTTCGCACCATTCATGACGGAGTTCTGGCCGGAGTAGACGGGGCCCTAGCGTTGCATGTAGAACCAGCTCAAGAGCTGGGCGTCATCCGTCTGGGGTCCGGATACGTGATGGCAAGCGTCGACACGTTTACTGGAGTAATCCGTGGAGTAGGCGGGCATGCAGCACGACCCGAAGAGACAGTGGATCCGTTCTGGCTGCTTGCACCGGTGCTCAGTGCGATCCAAGGTATCGTCGCTCGGCGCATCTCTCCGTTAGATTCGGCCGTGGTCTCACTCTGTCATGTTGTGGGTGGCGAGGTTGACAATGTTATCCCTGGTGAAGTGACTCTAGAGGGGACAATGCGAAGCTTCAAACCGGAGGTTCGTGAACGGCTCTATTTTGAGCTCGAGGCGGCCTTTGCACTAGCCCGAAGCTTGGGGGGGGAGGTGGATCTAGATATTAGAGCGGAGAGTCCACCTCTTTACAACGATGAAGGAGCTCGGGCGAGGCTCCTGAACTCCATCAAGTGCCTCAAGATTGGGAGCCAGATACTTGATGGTCCCTATGGGCTCATGGGAGAGGACTTTGCCGAGTTTGCCGCGCGGGTTCCATCCGTCATGGTGATGCTTGGATGCGCGCCTGAGGGGGGTGCCTGCAGGCTCCACTCGCCTCAGTTTGAAATTGACGAACGAGTATTGGAGCGCGGTGCATCCCTGCTGGCGCTTGGTTCCCTCACCATGGGGAGATTCTGAGCGCGCGCTCTTCAGTGTATAGACCAAGGGGGGTTTAGTCAATCAAGTAGATCGCCAGAAACTATCAGAAAACTATCAGGAAAAGCAGTTATACAAGATTCAAAATGAGGGGGAAGAAATGGGAAAAAATACTAGATTAGCGAAGTTTCGTTCAATCGGGGGAGGGTTCCGCATAGCAGGGGCACTGGCTTTGGCAGGGATTGCCTTGGCGGCCTGCGGAAGCGGCTCATCATCCAGCGCGCCCAGCACAGCTAATCAAGCGACCGGGTTGTTGGCAAAAGTTGAGTCTACTCATCAACTTGTTATCGCTATGTCAGCATTCGCGCCCGAAGACTACCAGAGCGCATCTGGACAATGGGCAGGCTATGATCCGGCCATCCTCTCGGGGTTCGCGAAGACATTAGGGGCAAAGCTTGTTATTGACGCGATACCTTTCGCCGCCTCGGTCGAGGCGGTGGCTACTCATCGCGCTGACATAACGGTGGACATTTACTATACGAAACAGCGAGCGCAGGTAATCTCCTTTAGCAGGCCAATGCTCAACTACAACGACGTGGTTGCGGTGAGCAAGACCAATTCTCAAGTCAAGCAAGATACTGTATCGGCCTTGACTGGAAAGCGGATCGCAGTTGTGACAGGATCCGAGGAGGTCGGCGAGGCGAACAAGACTCCAAACGCGACTGTTAAGCAATACAGCAATATCGAGGAGTCATTCCTTGCCCTGTCTAGCGGACGGGTGGCGGCGGACTACCAGCCAGATGTTGATGTGTCGTGGGCGATTCACCAAAACCCATCATTAAACGTAAAGATTCTCGGCGCGGTTCCTTCCTCGCTGGCACCGCCGGTAGCGAGCTTGAGGGGATACTACGGCGTTCCGAAGGGATCGTACGGAAAACAGTTCCTCGCGGCGCTCGACTCATACCTTAAGAAGATTGAGTGCAACGGTACTGAACAAAAGATGCTTGATAACTTCGGGATGAACAGCCCTATCTACCTGCAGGGCCTGTGCTCCGCTGGAAATACGTACGCCGGTTGATGAGTCAACATAATCGTCGCAGGAGGAATCGCAAGTGACTGTCGTGCTAGCGAGCATATGGGGAGTATGGGCTCCCTACCTGCCATCGTTTCTGCGTGGTTTAGTTATTACCATGGAGATCACTGGCTTGGGGTTGGCCGTCGCAATCGTCCTAGGTGCAATTCTCGCCGGTTTTAAGCTGTCGCGATTTAGAACACTTAGGCTCATTGCGACGGTGTATGTAGATATTGTGCGGTCGATTCCTGTGCTCGTCCTCCTGTTTCTCGCATACTACGGACTCGGACAACTCGGTTTCACGTTGTCTGGCATCGCTTCAGCCACCACAGCCCTCGGAGCTTACTATGCAGCACTGCTGTGCGAGATATTTCGTGGGGGCGTCCAGGGGGTGGAGAAGGGCCAGAAGGAGGCTGCGGATGCTCTTGGTCTCGGCAGAGTTTCTGGATTCGCTCGGGTAATTCTTCCCCAGGCTGTTCTAAGAGTACTTCCACCTTCGACGAACCAGTTGAGCAATATCATCAAGGACTCGTCGTTGGTCGTAACAATTGGTGTGGCCGACTTGATGGCTCGCTCGTATCAGGCGTCGGCATCCACTTTCCGACCCATGGATATGTTTGTGCTTGCCGGCATAATTTACATGGCCTTGTACTTAGTGATCGCACGAGCGATAGAGAGGTGGGAGTTAAATGTCCAACGACGTCGTGGTTGAATTGGAGGGCGTTCGCAAGTGTTTCGGCCCGAGGGTAATTTTTGATGATGTTTCACTCTCAGTACATCGGAGTGAGGTAGTTGCGGTGATTGGACCAAGTGGAGCGGGCAAGAGCACACTCATTCGGTGCATCAATCGACTCAACACTTTCGAGCGGGGAGTAATTAGGGCACTGGGACACGAGGTATACGGTACCGAAGAGGGCAAACCAGCACTCAAACGCGATGAGTTGCGCGAGTTGCGCACCGAGATCGGCATGGTATTTCAGACCTTTAATCTGTTCCCGCATCTTACGGTGATGAAAAATGTGATGTTGGCGCCTCAGAGGGTGAAGGGGTTAAGCGAGGCGCAGGCTACTGCTAGAGCGCTCGAGTTGCTTGAAATGGTCGGACTGAGCCATAGGAAAGACGCCCATCCACGCCAGCTCTCTGGTGGCGAACAGCAGAGGGTAGCGATATGCCGTGCTCTCGCTATGGAGCCAAAAGTCATGCTTTTTGATGAGCCGACTTCGATGCTGGATCCCGAACTGGTTGGAGATGTGCTAGCGACGATTCGACGGCTCGCCTTGGATGGCATGACGATGATTCTGGTTACTCACGAGATGATGTTTGCCAAAGAAGTGGCGAACACTGTGGTGGTGATGGCCGACGGGAGAATAGCGGAGATGGGGCCCGCCAGGCAGGTGCTGAGCGCTCCAAAGACGGAGCGGGCAAGGAGCTTCCTTGAACGGGTGTTGCCCCATACCGATGGTGGAGGCGTGACAGATGTCAGAACTCATCCTCAAGACCAAGGCGGACCAATAGCTGGCCCCATCGACAGTATAGGTGGGTCGGCATTGTGGAGCCGCGAAGCTGATGAGGAGGAGCTGCTATGAGCGCTATCGCTCTCTATACCGGCGAGATGCTTGATGGAGCGGTGATAACTCTCGAGCTCACTGCGGGTGCCACCGTGGTGTCGCTTGTCGCCGGCGCAGCCGGTGCGGTCGGCAGACTTTACGGTCCCAAGGCACTAAAGACGTTTGTCATGGCCTACGTAGAGACGATTCGCGGTCTGCCTGCGATACTCCAGCTTTTCATACTCTATTTCGGTCTGACCCAGTTCGGCATCGATATATCTGCCTATTGGGCCGCCTTTGTTTGGCTATGCCTATATGGGACTGGATACGCAATAGAGATTTTTCGGGCGGGCCTACAGGGGATCCCTGAGGGTCAGCACGAGGCGACTGCGGCTCTTGGTCTGACCCGTTTCGAAGCGATGCGTAGAGTTATTATTCCGCAGGCATGGGTAGCGATGCTGCCAGCCCTTACAAACTTTGTGGTCCTTGAACTCAAGAACACTACCCTTCTGTACTTTATTGGAGTGCAAGACATTATGTTCCACGCGAGGCTGGGTGTAAGTAATAGCGGGCAGCCGCTGGTCGTATACGGTATTGCCGCCGGCATCTATGTAGTTATGAATGGCACTATTTCCCGAGTTGGTGGGCTTCTGGAAAAGCGAGCAGCGATAGCTCGGTAAAGGGCTGATGCTCTGGACATACGTCCTGAGCATCAGTGGAGCATTTGGGATTTGTGATGAAATGGGAGACGAGCTCGGGAGTTGAGAAGTATGTCTTTGCCTAACAGTGGTTCAAGGAAGCAAGTCATAGACGAATGGGAGTTGCCCTTTAGTAGACAAGAGTACCAACTTCGTTGCGCAAAGGTTAGGTCCTCGATGGAGCAACGAGGGCTGGACGCGTTGGTCGTCTCTGATCCCAGCAACATGTTCTACCTAACAGGATACGACGGCTGGTCCTTCTATCTTCCACAGGCCGTGGTGTTGTTTGCCATTGACGAACAGCCCTATTGGATTGGGCGGCCCCAGGACAAGTATGGGGCACGCCTCACGACATGGCTTGAGGATGACCATATTCGGGATTATTCGGAGAAGCTTGTCCATGCGAAGGGGGAGCATCCTGGTGCGACTATCGCCGAGCTCATCCGAGAGATGCAGGCAGACGCTGGACGGATAGGGCTTGAGATGGATGCGCACTACTTCACAGCCCGGGGTTGCGAAGTAGTGAGATTAGGTTTACCGAAGGCTGAGCTGGTCGATTCCGAAGAGCTTGTGAATTGGTGTCGAGTGGTGAAAACACCAAGCGAGATAGAGTACATGCGCAAAGCCGCAAAGGTAGCGAGTGCTGCTATGGCTGTGGCCACTCAGGTGATCTCTCCTGGTGAACGCGAGTGCGACGCTGCTGCTGCTATCGTGCGAGCGCAGTATCAGGGTGTCGGAGATATTATGGGAGAGTATCCTGCAATCGTGCCGCTTATCCCGTCTCGCCAGAGGGCGTTGGCTGCTCACCTAACCTGGACTGATCGTCGCTATCAAGAGGGCGATGCGGTTAACATCGAACTTTCTGGATGCGTCCGCCGGTACCACGCTCCCTTGGCGCGAACGCTGTGTATAGGACGCCCCTCGGCTGAACTACTTAGTCTCGGTCGGGCGGTGCAGGAGGGATTAGATGCCGCGATATCAGCGATGCGTCCCGGAGAGACCGCCGAGGGAGTGGAAGCTGCCTGGCGGGCTGCGTTGGAGCGACATGGCTATACCAAAGAGAGCAGACTTGGTTATTCGGTGGGGATCGGTTATCCTCCCGATTGGGGCGAGCACACCATCAGCCTTAGGTCTGGCGATACTACAGTACTAACTGCAGGGATGGCATTCCACATCATCGGAGGAATGTGGCTGAAAGAACAAGGGCTAGAGTTGAGCGAAACGGTTGTGGTTACCGAAAGTGGCTCTGAGGTTCTGACCGAGTTTGAGAGAAGCCTGATCGTCAAAGAGCCACGAAGAGCACGTTGGCAAGGCGTGGCGACTCGGGAATCTAACTTGACTCGGGAAATGGAACACAAGTCACTGTCGGTTACAGATCCCGCTGACCTCACTAAGGCGAGTATGCCAAATTATCTTGATGTCTTAGAGGCGGGTGACCGACTGTCAGGGCACGCGTCTCCAACTCCAACACTGGTGTTCGACGAACTCTCTTCCAAGCTCGGCGCAGAGATTGTGTTGAAGATGGAGAGCATGAGCGACGTCGGAAGTTTCAAGTGGCGGGGTGCTCTCAACAAGATTCTCTCTTTGCCGAGCGAGGTGGCTAAACGAGGAGTCGTTACTTACTCCACGGGCAATCACGGAGTCGCAATGGCTGAGTGGGCTAGACGTTTGGGTATCCCGGCGCAGGTATGCGTACCCAAGGATGTGGGAGCCAAGAAATTGGAGCGCTTGAGAGGGCTGGGGGTCCGTATAGACATGGACTCCTTGGATCAGGATCAAGCTGCAAGTCGCTGCTACGAACTTGCTCGGGAGACTGGTGCGACGGTGATTCCCCCGTTCGATGATCCTCACGTAATTGCCGGTCAGGGTACGATTGGACTGGAAATTCTCACGCAACTTCCAGACTTAGATGCGGTAGTAGTGCCTGTCTCGGGCGGCGGATTGGTATCGGGTATCGGGCTGGCGGTCCGAGCCTATCGCCCAGACGTACGCATCATCGGCGTATGCGCCGAAAATGCCGCTGCGATGTACGCAAGTATTCAAGTCGGTCGGGTGATTGCGGTTGAGGAGTCAGCAACTTTGGCGGATAGCCTGCGCGGAGGGTTGGGCGCTCCTAACAATTACACCTTTGACTTGGTGAGTGACCTGGGCATTGAAATGGTACAGGTCTCCGAAGTCGACATCGAAGAGGCTATGCGAACGCTACTTCAAACAAGCGGACTCATCGTTGAAGGGGCCGGAGCAGTAGGGCTGGCCGCCATCATGGCAGCCGATCTTGACCTCGCTGGTAAGAAGGTGGTTGTTGTGGTGAGCGGACGTAACGTCGACGCAGACTCTATTTCAAATCTGCTTCGAGGTTGATCCAACAGTTTGGGTAGTATCACCATTGACTAGGTGGAACTTGGGGAACCTCATGGTTAGTTTGGTTATGCTATTGATCGCTTGTGTATCCTCGCTACCAGTGTAAACAGCGGTTCAGGTAAAGACTCAATCTGTATTTCGGCCGGTGAAAAACCATGACAAATTTCGTGTTGAAACTCCGCCTTGAACCGTCACGTTGAGGCGCTAAGACTTATGGAGATGATGAGCTCACAATTGCCCTAGAACTGATGTCATAGCAAAGGGAAGGGAAGCTTTACAACATTTGAGTCGCGCTAAGTGCCTTCCCGTGAGCTGGGACTGCGGGATTCCTATGGCTCGAAGTCCAGGTGGCGATCGGGATAGGAGGTATTGAGGGCCTGGAAAATTTCGGGTTTTCTGCGAGCGATGGCCGTCGGCTGGGTGGAGAGTCTCCTCACAGTTTCCATGGTGACAGGGTGCATTCGGTGAAGTTTATGGTATACATTGCACCAGGTGTCAGCCGTACCGTTTTCTATGACACCAGGACTCGTATAATATCGCGCCAACTCTATATCCCGCTGTCCCAGCTCAGGATACCAGGCACGTGCCTACGTTTTTCAGCGTTCTTGAGAACCTAAGACGTTCTGAGTTGGGATGATGTCATGATGGACCCCTAGAAATGACTATGAACTTCAGAAGTTCGGCCTGTAATGCTAGTAGGTGGTCGAGACTCAATGCCTGTAACAATTGTTCTGGTGCATGTCAGGACAGGTTAATTGGCTCCTCCTTTATTTCTAGAAGCACCCTTAATCGTTGAGCAGCATCTTTCATGTGGTCGGTGATTAATCGAAGAGCCAATGGTTTGTCGCGCGCCTGTATTGCGGAGTAGATAAGGTTATGCTCCTCCACGAGTTCCTCGGTCGCCTGGTAGGCATCTTCTAGCGCCAGTATACAGATCCGACTCTCCAATATCAGAGTATCATGCATGCGTGCAAGACGCGAGGACCTGGTCGCTTTGACAAGTTGGTGATGGAACTCTCCATCAAGGCCAGCCACGGTTGACCAGTGCGCCCCTTTGACTGCTGCATTCATTTGTCGTAGCACTCGCTCAAGGGCCTGTGTGTCGGTCGTCTCGCTATCGATGAGGGCAATGACGGCTGCCGATTCAATTGCTCTGCGCGACAGGTAGATGTCGGTGACATCGTCAGCGTCAAACTTTGGAACGAAGACTCCTCGATTTCGCACTTCGGTGAGAACACCCTCCTGCACGAGCCGCTGAAGAGCTTCTCGAACTGGACCACGGCTAACCTTCAATACGGTTGCAAGCTCAGCCTCTGCTAGCTGCGAGCCTGGCCCAAGCGTCCCCGCCATGAGAGCATCACGGATCTGAGTAGCGATTACGCCTGCGGTCGACTCAGTGCGCACAGGTTCGAAAGTGGCAATCATACTGGCTCGCTGTCCGTCAGTGGACTTGGCCCTGTCGAGTGTTGTCCCAGCTGGTTCAGAAGTTTGGGACGCCGCTGTCTTGTGATTTGCAGACTGTTGCTCAGTTTTTGAACTCACCTTTTTCCCCATCTAAGCTGCCAGGGTTCGAAGTGAGATGGTCTTTGCGAGTCCTTCAGCCATTTTAAGTCTCCTCTATTGTGAATACTATGATACAGGCAGCTACAACTAACGAGAGTACTTTACTGTAGACAATCCTACAATATTATAGTAGGCTTGGTCATTATGGAATATGCAGCCAAGAATCTGGTCAGTGGTGGGCCGAATCTGAACAATCTTTCGGTGGTTGTCCTGCGCGATGGTCTTGATCCTCCCGAAGACTGCCTTGAGATGCTCACAACCCAGGCTCGGCTGCAAGTGGTGTCTGAAGGTGACCTGGGAGACGTCATAGACAGTGCAGACGTTCTGTTCGTCTGGCCATTTAGAGTACCGACGTTGCGGAGCAACTGGCAAAGGGCTAAGAGGTTGAAGTGGATTCACACCGCGACCGCTGGCGTTGATGGACTGATGTTCGCGGAATTGCAGGAGAGCGACATCGTCGTTACTAACTCCCGAGGCGTTTTTGAGCTTGCTATTGCCGAATACACGCTCGGCCTGTTGCTTATGTTTAGGAAAGACTTGCTTACTACGGTTAGGTTGCAGCAGAAGCGCCAGTGGCGGCACCGCGAGACCGGGAGACTAGCGGGTGCGAGATTGGTTGTCATAGGTGCTGGCCCCATAGGGCGCGAGATTGGGTTGTTGGCCAGGTGCCTCGGTGTCGAGGTGGAGGTAGTCGCTCGACGGCGGCGAGAAAACGATCCAGATTTCGGCGTAGTGCGAGCCGTCGATGAACTCCACGGCCTACTGGGCCGCGCTGATTTCGTTGTCGTGGCGACACCGCTAACCCGGGAGACAAGGGGCCTGATAGGTGTAGATGAGATTGAGGCGATGAAACCTGGGGCATATTTGATCAATGTGGGACGTGGTGCGGTGGTTGATGAGGTAGCACTTCTGAGTGGTCTGGAAAGTGGTCGCATTGCTGGCGCGGCTCTGGATGTATTTGAGAAGGAGCCGCTCCGAGATGACCATCCGTTCTGGAACAGATCAGATGTGGTTGTTTCGCCGCACATGTCTGCAGATGCGGCCGGTTGGCAGAAGGCAGTTACCTCTGTGTTTGCCGAGAATTTACGACGCTATAGTTCTGGAGAAGAACTGCTAAATAGGGTCGACAAGCGGAGTGGGTACGGCGGCGGGTTTCAAGCCGATTTACAGGAGTAGGTCACAAAGGAGGCCCACCAGACCACGCAGCTTAGCCCGCGATGGTGAACCCGCATATAGATCTCTGCAAGTCAGCCGAGCTTTTGAACCAGTTCGGAGTAGGCCGACCTGTGAGCCATGCCTTGACACTTGCTGAGTTTGACCACTGAGTGGGTTGCGAAGAAGACCTACGGTTTTGAAGTTGGTGAACCAGCTGATGCAAATAGTCGGCGGATAATTGCTGCTGGATCTGTTTAGCATTCCAACTTGAAGTCTATCTTCTCTGATTCTTAGATTTATTGCACATGGCGGTCGTGAAATGGTTAGTCGTAGGGTCCGAGCGGTAAGGAAATTAACGCTCTGATAACTCGATCTGCACATTATTTCACATAGGTGTAGCATTTGATCGATGACACCTATTGGACAAGGGGATGGCGATTCCGGCGAGGGGAAACCTCGTTGTCTTTGGCCCTATCCGCCTTTGTCCACCCGTCTTCGTGAAGGCAAAAGGCAGCTAGATTTTCCCTCCCGTCTCGGGGATCAATACCGACCAGGGGATCACGGGGTAGTCCGGCTAGCTTGTCTGAAGGTTGCCCAAGTCGGATGATGGATCTCACTGCAATCTGTTTTGGCCCGATTGACAATGCTTCGGTTTTAACCGAGTTTCATTGTGGCCTTAGTGGGTGTCGACGAGAGGTGTTCTTTTCAGCCGAGCCACTTTGGAGGCGATAGGTCGTGGAACCTACCAATATTGAAGATCCGAATTTTTTCCATCAAGTAGTGGATTGTCAGTGGGCATGTCCGGCCCACACAAATGTCCCGGAATATATAAGGCTCATCGGACAAGGTCGCTATGCAGATGCCTACATGGAGAACCGAAAGTCCAATGTATTCCCCGGAATACTCGGGAGGACCTGCGACAGGCCTTGCGAGCCCGCCTGCAGAAGGGGGAGGGTGGATGGCAATCCGGTCGCAATTTGTCGGCTCAAAAGGGTTGCAGCCGATCTGAAGGGTGACATCTCCTCGATGCTACCCACGGCACCATTGAGCAAAAACGGCAAGAAGGTAGCCTGTATTGGCGCCGGACCGGCGAGTTTGACCGTGGCAAACGACCTCTTGCCACTAGGTTATGACGTCACAATCTTCGAATCCTCAGCGTCTCCCGGAGGCCTGATGAGGACGAACATTCCATCATTCCGCCTTCCCGCCGAGGTCTTGGACCAGGAGATCGCTGCGATCGTCGACATGGGTGCGAATATGGAGTATTCGACTCAGATCAAAAGCCTAGAGGACCTCCGCTCCAAAGGCTTTGACGCTATCTTTATCGGAAGCGGAGCACCAAAAGGGAAAGATCTCGCACTCAAGGGCCGGGATGAGGGTCGAGACAGGATCCATATCGGTATTGAGTGGCTCCAATCGGTGGCCTTCGGACATATCGAATCGGTCGGCGAGAGGGTCTTGGTGATCGGGGTAGGGAACACAGCGATGGACTGCTGCCGGACTGCGAGACGCATCGGCGGAAAAGACGTCAAGGTTATGGCCCGCAGGCCGAGGGAGTTCTTCAAGGCTTCACCTTGGGAGCTAGAGGATGCCGAGGAGGAAGGCATCGAGATAACGGTCAATCACGCCCCTAAGGAAATTGTGCTAGATGACGGCAAGGTCATAGGGATGCGTTTTGACGTCTTGTCTTGGAACTCCGACGCGACTAAGTCCGAAGTTGTCGGCTCGGTAGTCATAGATTGCGACGACGTGATCCTTGCTATAGGCCAGGAGAACGCTTTCGAATGGATCGAACGTGACATGGGGATGGACTTTGACAATTGGGGAATGCCGGTTGTCGACGAGAAGACTATGGCAACCACCTTGGACGGCGTTTTCATGGGAGGAGATGCTCCATGGGGGCCAAAGAACATCATCTGGGCGGTAGCGCACGGGCACGAGGCCGCTATTTCTATCGACAACTACTGCAACGGCGTGGCACTAGAAGACCGGCCTGCTACAGCGATGGACTTAGTCAGCCAAAAGATGGGTCTAACTGAGTGGAGCTACCACAACGACTACAACCCCAACCTCCGGCAGAAGATGACCCACGTCGAGCTGACTAAGCGCTTCGCGGAACTCTCCTTGGAGGTCGAACTCGGATTTAGCGTTGAACAGACGGTACTCGAGGTGGAGAGGTGCCTCAACTGCGACGTCGAGCCGGTATTCAAGGCGTCTTCGTGTATCGAATGTGACGCATGCATCGATATCTGTCCGGTCCAGTGTCTGACCATGACATCCGGGGACGGCGTGATTGAGGAGTTACGACTTCGACTGAGCGCCCCGTCACCGAATCTGGATCAACAGGTATACCTATCTACCAAACTCGCTCAAACGGGGAGGGTCATGGTCAAGGACGAAAACATCTGCGTCCACTGTGGATTGTGTGCCGAGAGGTGCCCGACTGCGGCTTGGGACATGGAGAAGTTCACATTGAATCTCGGCTACGCGGGACAAGTCAATCAAAGGGTTACGAGATGACGCTTAGCGATAATTTAGAGACAGAGTTAAATCACACCAGCAGATATGTTGCAACCTCTGGCGTGAACGACTTCGCAATCAGGTTTGCCAACGTAAACGGGACTGGGTCAGCAAGTGCTAACAACTTGCTTTTGAAGTCGATATTCCGGATGGGTATACCGGTTTCTGGGAAGAACCTCTTCCCTTCGAATATCCAGGGCCTACCCACTTGGTATGAGCTGAGGGTGAACGGAAAGGGGCACACCGCAAGGGCGAGTGAGTTTGACCTCGTAGTAGCGATGAATGGCCAGACCTACCGAGAAGACGTCGCCTCCTTGAAATCAGGCGGCTATCTCCTGTACGATTCGAGTTGGCCACTGCCAAAAGAACTCATGCGTGAAGACGTAAACATCTTGGGTGTGCCCCTTTCAAATCTTTGCACCGAACCATTTCCGGGGTCAAAGGAGCGTGTGTTGCTGAGAAATATCGCATACGCCGGTGCCGTCAGTGCACTATTGGACTTGGATCACAGCATAGTCTCGGAGATGCTCGACGAAAAGTACAAAAAGAACGAGATCCTAAGGTCGTCTAACCAAATAGCCCTGACTATCGGCTATAACTACGCCAAGGAGAATTTCGAGTGCCCGTTACCGATCCGTGTCGCTCCGCTCGGCGTCAACGCTAACAAGATCCTGATAGACGGGAACACGACGGCGGCCCTCGGGTGTGTTTACGCTGGGGCTACCGTGGCGGGGTGGTATCCGATAACTCCTGCTACCTCGATCGCCGAGAACTTCCTGAAGCTCTGCGAGCGTTATCGAACCTTCGAGGTGACTCGTCCAGATGGAACCGTCGAGGTCAAGAGGAACTTTGCGGTTCTTCAGGCCGAAGATGAGATTGCCGCCCTCGGCATGGTCGTCGGTGCCGCGTGGGCAGGCGCTAGGTCCTTTACCTCCACGTCGGGCCCCGGAATTTCATTGATGAATGAGATAATCGGACTCGCTTACTACACCGAGATCCCTGCGGTCATCATCAACGTGCAGAGGACGGGACCCTCAACGGGTATGCCGACGAGGGTACAGCAGGCCGATCTGATGACTTGTGCCTATGCGTCACACGGAGACACCAAACATATTCTGCTCTTCCCAGCTGACCCGAACGAATGCTTTAGCTTTGCGGCTAAGGCTTTCGACTTGGCCGAGCACTTCCAGACGCCAGTGATGATGCTTTCTGACCTTGACATCGGGATGAACGACTGGGTAGTCGACAAGCTTGAATGGGACGACAACTACGTCTGGGATCGAGGTCGGGTACTCAATTCGGAGCAACTCGCCGAATTGCCGAATTTCTTGCGCTATTCGGACCCCGATGACGATTATGTCACATCGAGGACGCTCCCTGGAAAGGACTCGAAGGGTGCCTATTTCACTAGGGGATCGGGCCACGATCGCTTCGGCGGATATACCGAGTCACCAGAGGCCTATCAAGACGTCGTCGATCGATTGACCAAGAAGCTCCAAAGGGCAGCATCTTACGTTCCCGAGCCGATAATCAAGTCGAAGCCGGGTTCTAACCTCGGTGTAATCACCATCGGTAGCTGTGAGGCGGCGGTGTTGGAGGCTCTCGAGATCCTAGACGAAGGCGGCGTGAGCCTTGACTACATGAGGCTCAGGGGTTTTCCATTTGATCAGTCGGTCAGAAAGTTCATCGACGACCACGAAAACTGCATAGTTGTGGAGCAGAACCGAGATGCCCAGCTACGGTCGCTTCTCATCCTGGACCTTGGGGTGGATCCGAACCTACTCCGCTCTGTCCTCTCCTACGGCGGATTCCCTTTGAGCACCAAGTCGGTGGTCGAAGGAATCGAAGATCTGATAAAGGACTAACTAGATGCCATCGATTAGAAAACCACTCATTCCGCTAGCTCCGTTGCCGGTCAACGAACTTGGGCTTACCCTAAGGGACTACGAAGGAGGGATGTCGACCCTTTGTGCCGGATGCGGACATGACTCGATTACCGCGGCGATAACCAGAGCCTTTTTCGAACTCTCGCTTCCGCCTGAAAAGATTGCGAAACTAAGCGGTATCGGGTGCTCGTCCAAGACCCCAACTTACTTTGTATCTGGTGCCCACGGTTTCAACTCCGTACATGGTCGGATGCCTCCGATTGTTACTGGGGCGAATGCCGCAAACCGCTCGTCAATATATATAGGGATCTCGGGTGACGGTGACTCGTTGTCTATCGGCGCTGGGCACTTCGTCCACGCCGTGCGACGTAATGTCAACATGGTCTACGTCATCGAAAATAACGGAGTCTATGGCCTGACAAAGGGGCAGTTCTCGGCGACTGCGGATGTCGGATCGAGCGCCAAAAAGGGAGCCGCTAACGAGACCCCTCCGATAGACCCGGTGATCTTAGCGCTCAGTTTGGGAGCGACCTTTGTAGCTAGGAGCTTTTCCGGCGACAAAGGCCAGTTGATCCCGATCATCAAGGCAGCCGTAGAACATAAGGGATTTGCGCTCATAGACGTCATTTCCCCGTGCATTCAGTTCAATAATCATGAGGGTTCGACCAAGAGCTACCACTACGTCCGTGAACACGAGATCAAAGAGATCGACCAGGTATATATCCCACCGTCGGGCGAGATTACCGCAGTGCTCCCCGAGGATGGGATCGTCAAGGTGAAGATGTTTGACGGGTCGACGCTCGCATTTAGGACCCTCCCCCCCCATTACGATCCGAGGGACAGAGAAGGTGCTATGCACTACGTTAACCAGGCTCGACTTCGGCGTGAGATCCCGACTGGGCTGCTCTTTATTGACGAAGATGCACCCGACGTCCATGAACTGAACTCGACTACGGATACTCCATTGGTTGATCTCCCGTATGAATCGCTCTGCCCCGGATCTGGGGCGCTAGCCAGGTTCATGGAGGGCTTCAAGTAGTACGTTGACTTGGCAGGAGTTGATCGAGTTCAACTGCCTGGAAGTCGTTACATCCTTGAGTAGTTGCTGTGTGATCCGCTCCCTCCTATGTGAGGAGGGAGCGGACTGGCATTGGAAATCTCAGCCAAGTGCATTAGTCATTTTGAGCGCTTTTTAGCCGTAGTTGAGAGCCCTTGTTGAGGACCCAAAATGCTTACCTAGATTGGCAAAGCTTTTATAGCGTTGGTTCGTGCTTGACCGGCTTGATCAAGATCAAGTGGCGGTTAGCTGGGCTGTTTTTGCCCGAAGCGGCTGAGCTGGTAGTTCTGATGTGTCCTGAATGGACCTTTGGGGATCCGGTGAAGGCGCCCTGTCTTCGTAAAGAGTTTTTGAACAAACGCTATAGCGGGAGGGAATCCCTAAAACTGGGAGAGAAGGCTATCCGAACCCAGACGGCACCGAGTAGTCCGAATGGCTTTTACGAAGAGTTCAGAAGTTTTTGAGTTCTCTTGGCAGGGCATTTGGCCTTTCACCGTATTTGACATGGCGTGCCGAGGACTGTTGGCACGGTAATACGACACCAAATTCAGGAGTCTCCGTTCGTCACCGGGATACGAATCAGTTCTTGGTATTTTAGGGCCCGAGTCGATAGCTGTCGGAGTAGACGAAGTATCCGAGTTTCTCGAGATGACTTCACCCTTTTCTGTTGCGATGCTTTCGAGCAGGACCAAGCTGACATCCGCCGACCCTGATAATCAGTGGGCATTAGAACTGAAACTGGACGCTCCGTGGTCGTTTCGACGAGTTCGCGTGACCTGATTTTGCTACTCAGCAAGAGGCTCTCCTTGGATTCGGGTACGGAGGACGGCGATTCTTGACTTCTAATAGACTTTCTTGCAGCGTTAAACACGTCGTAATTACAGTGCTGAATTCCAAAAGTAATCATTGCTTATGAGTGGAAACTGTACTGGCAATTGTGGGCAGATATTGATAGTCGGTCGGCCTTATAGTTTTGCCATTCCTCACTTAGGTGCTGGTGGGGATGGGTACTGTAGCTGGTGAAACCGAGCTGAACTGGGGTATTGTTCGAGTTTTTTGTTCCTGATTCCTCCATTTTCTTGGATTTAAAATTGTTCTTGTGAATTTTCTCAGTTTCGTAGTACAATTGCTACACGTCTGTAGAAGCTATGTGGCTGAAGAGTTGGTAAAGAAAGCCACTAAAAGTGACGACAGAGGGTATAGGGCTTGGAGCAGATGTGGAAGCGTTCCGTGAGTTGAGGCGTCGTTTAGCTTTAGACGATGGTCTATCGATCATCGGCGTAGCTATCGCGTCACTCATTATTCTTGTT
>JABEUN010000086.1 GCA_013044385.1 Acidimicrobiaceae bacterium | reverse complement strand
TTCTAGTACATATGTTCACTTATAATGCAGCAGTTACTAACCCTCTTAAGTCGAACTCTGCAGGTGTTGACCCGTGCCAAAAACGGTGTCCGTCAGACCCTATGGCGGAGCACTGCACAACATTCATGACGTCTCCCGGTCAATGAGGCTGCAGTATATAGCTAGCATCCATCTAGGTGATGCAAAGTTGACCCTGCCCGACGAGTCGAACTTGGGCCCCGGTTCTGTTTCAAGACCACACAGTCCCCGCCTTTCGACACCTACCAAGAGACCAGTTGCGCTTTCGCTCCTTCTGGCCACACGCCCAAAGCAGTGGCTCAAGAATCTGCTTGTCTTCGCAGCTCCCGCCGCGGCTGCAGACCTCGGCAACCGATCCGTTCTACTGGATTCGCTGGTGGCACTCCTTTCTTTCATCCTCGCCTCCTGTTCCATCTACCTGTTGAACGACACAGCGGACATCGATCTGGACAGAATGCACCCACGCAAAAGGTTCCGACCGATTGCATCGGGTGCGGTCACTCCCAGGCTGGCTATCACATCCGCTATCGTCCTAATGGCATCGTCACTCGGTGCCACCGCCCTGTCCGGCCGATACCAACTCACAGTCGTCATTTCTGTTTACCTGGCACTAAACATCACGTATGTCTACTGGACCAAACATCAACCGATGCTCGACATGGTCTCTGTCGCACTCGGCTTCTTGCTCAGGGCGATCGCTGGTGGCGCTGCATCTCACATACCGCTGTCCAACTGGTTCCTGATAGTCGCCTCCTTTGGATCGCTCTTGATGGTGACCGGGAAACGGAGTTCTGAATTGAAGCTGCTCGGCGATTCCGCAGACCAGCACAGGGCTTCACTATCCGGATATTCATCCAGCTTCCTCTACTTCGTAGCCGCAGTCGCAGCGGCGATCACCGTGACTGGCTACTGCCTTTGGGCGTTCGAGCGGTCAAGTACCTACCCACACATTGCGATCCTCTACCAGATCTCTATCGCACCGTTCGTCCTCGGTGTGCTCAGATATGCACTCCTCATCGACCAAGGCGAGGCCGGCGCACCCGAGGACCTCGTACTGAATGACCGGGCCCTCCAAGTCATAGGACTGGTATGGATAGTCGCACTTGGACTCAGCATCTATCTCTAGGTTGATAGGGTGGAATCGCTGGACATCCTTCGGCATTCAACTGCTGCGATGGATGACGCCTACGGGGAGAGTTGAATGACAGACTCGAATGATTTCGGGCATGCGATAACTGATTCGGGCCAACCCGTCGTGATATCCGGATGGGGAAGATCCCCCTACTCCAGCTCAACCCGGATAGATTTCGGGGATACTCCAGGTAGGTATAGACCCGAAACACTGGCGAGGTACATATCTGCACTTCCACCCTCCAACCGGATAATCGCCAGGGGTCTGGGCCGATCCTACGGCGATGCTTCCTTGTGCGCAGGTGGAAGATTCGTCTCTCCAGACGACCTCTCCCAGACGTTCGACTTTGACCCCGCAACACTGCGCCTTCGAGTATCGGCGGGAGTCTCCCTGGACGAGATCATGAGGCGACTGATTCCCTCCGGCTACTTCGTGCCGGTGACCCCCGGTACCAGATACGTGACCATAGGTGGAGCAATAGCCGCCGATATCCACGGAAAGAACCATCACAAAGACGGAAGCTTCGCCCAACACGTCACACGGATGCAACTGGTCACAGCATCCGGATCGGAGGAGCTTACACCTGCCGACGAACTCTTCTGGGCGACGGCAGGAGGTCTGGGTATGACCGGCATCATCACCGAGGCAACGATCCAGATGCGAAGGATTCCCACGTCCTACATGAAGGTGACCACCGAGCGGACACCCGACCTCGAGGAGACCATCGTGAGGATGAGTTCGAAGGACGAACAGTTCCAGTACTCAGTGGCATGGATCGACTGCCTCGCAACCGGCTCATCACTTGGTAGATCGGTGATCACTTGGGCGGACCACGCAGAGGTGGCCGACCTAGGCCGCAAACAGATGAGAGATCCGTTCGGGTACTCACCGCGCACGCGCCTTACTGCACCTGACATGGCGCCGAGTTGGCTTCTCAACAGGGCGAGCATCAAGATCTTCAATGAGGCGTGGTACAGGAAAGCACCAGTTCACGCAGAGACGACAGAGACGATACCGGGCTACTTCCATCCACTGGACGGGGTTGCGGACTGGAACCGACTCTACGGTAAGCCGGGATTTCTCCAGTATCAGTTCCAGATCCCATTCGGGGCGGAGTCGGTTCTGAGACATATCATTGAGCGGCTTTCGGGCGCAAGGGCCTCGTCTTTTCTCGCCGTACTAAAGCGTTTCGGCCCAGGTTCACCGGGTCCACTCTCCTTTCCAGCTCCCGGATGGACTCTGGCACTGGACATACCCATCAACGACCCAAGAATCGCGTCACTGCTTGATGGGCTCGACTATCTCGTGGCTGGGGCAGGTGGCAGGGTCTATCTCGCCAAGGACTCCCGCGTGGCGAAGGACCTGATTCCCGTGATGTACCCCGGACTCACCGAATGGGCGGAGATCGCCCAGAGGGCCGACCCAGAATACAGATTCATTAGCGACCTGGGTAGACGACTCGAGCTGCGCAAGCTCCCGGAACCGAAGGCAAGTCTTCTCGGTACTCTTGCAACAAGGAATAGAAGGGGACCGAACTGATGATCGATGCACTGGGGCAACCGCAATGCGTGTTGGTGATTGGCGGTGGATCAGATATTGCAGCTGCAGCCGTCGACAGATGGGTGGACCTCCGGACCGATACGGTCATACTCGCCGGCAGGAACTTCAAGGAGATGGAGACAGTCCAGTCCAAGTTGCAGGCTCACTCGTCGGTAAAGGTGGAGATCGCGTACCTGGACCTCACCGATCACTCATCGATCGAGCCCTTCGTGGATGATGCCTTCGACCGGTTCCCAGATATCGATCTCGTCCTCTTGGCGGCCGGACAACTGGGTGATCAGGCCGAGGATGAAATCTCGCCATCCAGGGTCGAGGCGATGTTCGACACCAACGCCACCGGAACTGCTATCACATTGACCGCCGTTGCGAATCGGCTCAGACGCCTCGGCTCGGGTGCGATCGTGGTGCTCTCGTCGGTGGCCGGAGAGCGGGTGAGGCGCTCAAACTACGTCTACGGATCCACCAAGGCGGCCCTCGACGGTTTCTCTTTGGGACTCGCAGACTCCCTCAGCGGTTCGGGCGTCCGACTGGTCCTGATCAGACCCGGCTTCGTAAAGACGAAGATGACCACCCACCTCGCCAATGCCCCACTTGCCACAACTCCCGACAGGGTTGCGGACGATATCGTCGCCGCACTGGCCAAGAACCGCCTTCTCACCTGGTCTCCCGGTGCCATGCGCTGGGTAATGCTCGTCTACAAGCACCTGCCGAGATCGATCGCCCGAAAGTTGCCATTCTGAGAAACTCGCCAACAGGCAAAGAGTACACAAACCTGAGGGCATCGAGGGTAGATCGACGGCACCGGTTAGGTTGGACCTGAATTCGCAATTCGCGACGAGAAGTGGAGCCAGATGAACTTTAGGAGCGTTAGCGGCATTCTGGGGACGGTGCTTGCACTCGGAGTTGCCCTTTCAGCCTGCGGATCGTCAGGCTCTTCGTCTCCTACCACTTCAGTTGCGAAGAAGTCCTCGGGCTCGAAATCTTCGAGTTCCAGCACCACACTTGCGTCAACCACCACCTCCACCACCGCGGCAACAGTGAGCGCCTTCCCCTCCCTCGCACAGCTCGAGAGTTCGAGCAACTACGCGTACTCTCTCACCACGGTAAACGGAGCTACGACATTCAGGACGACCGGAATCGTCAGCGCCCCTAACGCCTTCGAGTTCAAAGTGGGCGGCTCGACAAGTTATACAGTCATCTACCACGGGACCTCCTACACGATCTCAAACGGACAGGTGATAAGTGCTCCCGTAGGACCGTCGGCCCAGGTACCACCGCTGGTCGGATTTGCGAGCCAGGTGAACGGAGTTGCCACAAATTCCGCATCATTCGCCACACAGCAGGGAGGAAGCTGTTCACAGGGCGGAATTTCGGGAAACCTGTGGACAATCCACACCAACAACGTCCCCGCCAATCTCGGACAGACCTACACGGTCTGCACGCAGAGTTCGACCGGACTGCTGCTATCGGTTTCATATTCGGCCCAGGTCGGGTCCGCGACTACTCAGACGCTCGAGCAGCAGTTCGAATTGACGGCCGTCGGAAACCAGCCGGCCGTCACTCCGCCGACCGTCGGCTGATCTACCAAATCGACTTGTCAGCCAGCTCCAGGTAGCGATCTGCTCCCTACCTGGAGCAGTGGGAATCCTTCGCGTCCACCCCCATCTCCAAGTGCATTTCAAATACATGGGCTCAATCACCCATGCCAGATACACGACGGCAACTAGGGTCGATGGAAATGAGACAGGCCCAAGCGATGAGTGTGCTTATGTCGGGCGAGTCGGTCTTTCTCACCGGCGCACCTGGTGCAGGCAAATCCCACGTACTAAACGAGTTCGTCCGCTTCGCCAGAGGGTCGGGAAGATCCGTCGCCGTCACGGCGTCGACCGGAATTGCAGCGACCCACATAGGCGGGATCACGATCCACTCCTGGTCGGGGCTTGGAGTGCGGACATCGCTTAGCCATAAGGACCTAGCACTCCTCCTCTCGAGGGATAACCTCGTCAGGCGATACACCTCGACCGACGTGCTGGTCATAGATGAGGTGTCCATGCTCGCAGGTTCGTTCATGGAGATGTTGGACAACCTCGCTTCGAGCATCCGAGGAAGTGATGCCCCCTTCGGTGGCCTGCAGATGGTCCTGGTGGGAGACATGTTCCAGCTACCGCCTATCAGCAGAGAGCAGGTCGAAGTCGACTTCTGTTTCAACTCCTCGGCCTGGCGCAATCTCGACCCCCGCTCCTGCTACCTGACCGAGCAGTATCGTCACGTCGGTGATGAACTCCAGGAGATCCTGGAGGCGATGAGGTCCGGCGACTTCGGCCCTGAGCATTCGAAACTTCTGAATGCCCGCCTCGGCGTCCGGGTACCAGACAATGCCGAGGTCACAAGGCTTTACACCCACAACGTCGACGTCGACTCGATGAACCTTCGCCAGCTGGCGACACTGGCTGGCAAGGCGGTCAGGTTCAGCGCCACCACGAAAGGCGCATCTGCCCAGACCGAACAGCTGGCCAGGGGAATCCTCGCGCCGATGGAACTGGATCTCAAGCTGGGGGCGGAGGTGATGTTCGTCGCCAACGACCCCGGAAGAGGGTACGCCAACGGAAGCCTGGGACGGGTCGTGGACCTGGAGAGCGACTGGCCGGTAATAGAACTCGCATCCAACCACCGCAGGATCACCGTCGAGCCGTTCTCATGGCAGCTCGCCGAGGACGGGTTTGTCAGGGCCGAGGTCCGTCAGGTTCCACTCAGGTTGGCTTGGGCGATCACCGTACACAAGAGTCAGGGCATGAGTCTCGACGCCGCGGTAATAGACCTCTCCAGATCATTCACCCCCGGGATGGGATACGTCGCCCTCTCTCGCCTCAGGACCATCGACGGTCTCTACCTGAGGGGATTGAACGAGATGGCACTCAGGCTCGACGAGAGGATATTTGAAGTCGATCTCGATCTGCGGCGTAGATCGGATCGGATAGCTCACGAGATCGAGGACTGGACCGGGTCGGAGGTATCCGCCGTCGAGGTAGACAACGACGCGTCGGATTCGATGGACTACGACCTACTGGAATCTCTGAAGCAGTGGCGCCGAACAAGAGCGAGGGCAGATGCCGTGCCCGCCTACGTGATAGCTCACGACGTGACCCTTGAGGAGATTGCCCGCCAGACCCCCACCGACGAGAACAGCCTGCGGATGGTCAAAGGCATGGGAGCCTCACGGGTCATGCGATACGGACCAGAGATCTTATCGATCGTCAACAGAAACCCGCCGGCTTCGGGTACGCAAGAGACACTGTTCTGACCAGGTATCCATGGCTTTGCAGCGGACCGTAATCCGCAGCCATGGCGCCGATTCAACAGCTTCTCAGGGCCTTGCTGGGCACCTTCAACCAAGGTTGCACAGCGAACCCTCCAACTCTATGAGGTTCAGCCGACCGAAGTTATCCCGGCAGTTGAACTCGGTGGATTGCTCATCGTCGTCAAATCGCCCTGGGCTGATGCATCCCCGAAGGAGTAGACCTTCCCCGATGAGGTCAGGACGTAGTATCCGTTGTTGTCAGGACTAGGTGCCAGAGAGGTAGCAGTGGCGGTTACGTTCAGTCCCGGCAGCGATCCGTAGTACTGGGCATCGCCATAGTCGAAGACGCCACCATCCGCCGCAATAAGTCGATAACCCCCGCCGTCCGCCGATGCGACCATTCCAACTATCGGCTTGTTCAAGTTGATCGAACCAGCGGAGCCGTAGAACTGGGCGTCGCCGAAGGTGAAGATCCCGCCATCGGAGGCGACGAGCCAGTAGCCCTTTCCGTCGGGGGTCGGGGCCATTCCCACTAT
>JABEUN010000085.1 GCA_013044385.1 Acidimicrobiaceae bacterium | reverse complement strand
TTTGGCGTGCTAACCCACTCCGAAAAGCGAGGAGGGATTGCTAGTCTGAACAGAGTAAACCCGAGGAACACCCACATTCGTGGTGGATCAACTTTCGCGAGCCCCTCAGAACCACCTAGAAATATCCCGATGTCGGTGCCGAATAGTGTCGCTCAGTCTGAGCTATAAGTCAGAGCGTATGTTGAAAAGTTCCCGCCATCACTGCATCGAGTTGTGATGCAGTGATGGCGGGAACGAAGGTCAATAACCAAAGGTATTCGTTGCTCGTCAAAAGATCATTTTGTCAACGCTCTTTGAAAATAGAGCCATTTCGCTCTTGAAAAGTGAGCCACTCAGTGGTGTCTAAATCCTATCCCGCGTCTGTTGTCCCGTTGCTGGTTTCGGAGTCCCGCTTAGTTCATCTTCACTTATGATGCTCTCTCAATTGACGGCGGTGATTCGATTCCCGATCCTCGCGGGCGATAACCGACCCCTTCAAAGAGATCACGTCAGCGAGATGGACAATACGGTCGATCATCGCCGCTGCCACCACAGGACTCGGCCTTTTCGCAGAGTCTGGCGCCGAAATGACACTTTCGTTTCATCTGAATCCGCTCCCATCAATACTGCTCGGGGTTATCACAGGAGCCGGTGGTGGGATAATCCGAGACGTACTTGTCGCTAAGCTTCCACGGGTTCTGCAGGTGGAGATCTACGCAAGTGCTGCTTTGGTGGGTGCGGCCGTGGCAGTCCTTGGCCATGTGCTCGGTGTCGCAGCGACCATCAGCTCGGTGGCCGGCGTGCTTGTCTGCTTCGTGATCAGGGTTTTGAGTGTCTCCAGGGGTTGAACCATGCCAACTAGGCGGTCAGATTAGGGCGAGCAGGTCCTACTGCTATTACAGCGCCTGTTGTGTCGACGATAAGGTACCGATTTCCGTCGTCGGCATTCCTGGCTCGATACATCACGTCGCCAGCTAGACACAGCATACTATCGGGATCGACGTCTTCTCCGTGGTAAAGAGCGACACCGATTGACGCGGAGAGCGACGCCTGATCGCCAGCAGATCCGATTCGAAACGGCTCTTCGATCCTTGCCACTAGTTGGTCCAAGAGGTTCGCGCAGCTCTCGGCCCCACTCAGGTCTGGCAGGAGGCAGACGAACTAATCGCCTCCGATTCTTGCGACCGTGTCCGTCTGCCGTAGTGATCCGACCATCCGCTCCGCCAACTCGATAAAGAGTTTGTCCCCGGCGTTGTGTCCGTTACGATCGTTGACGGGTTTGAACCCATCGAGATCCAGATGATGAGCGCTGGGCAACTCCGGTCAATCGGGGTCTTGGAGAAGGCCGTAGTCAGCTTTTCAGATAAAAGCGTCCGATTCGGGAGCTTCGTGAGATTGTCGAAAGATGTAAGGCTGGACAGTCGCCCATGGGCCTAAACGACCTCGGATACGTCAGAGCAAAATATTACGTATTGAGCCGGGGTGCCATCGGGGTCCCTGACCGTTGAGATGTGGGTGCGGACTGGGAATTCACTGCCATGTGAGCGTCTGCTCCAGACTGTTCCGGTCCAGTGAGAGTCTGCTGCCAGAGTAGCCCTGATCTGGGCGTAGAACTCCTTGCCGTACTGGTCCGAGGCCCAGTAGGTGGACGGTTTCCCCACCAGATCTTCATTGTTAAAGCCGGTTAGAAGAGTAAAGCCAGAGTTGACTTCGGAAATGATTCCGTCTGAATCGACTATCAGTATCCCCTCTAGGGAACCGTTGAATACGATCGATGCTCGTTGGGCTTGCGTCCAGTTATGCCTCTCCTCGGTTATGTCGATTCCAGCACAGACCAAAAACTCTGTCTGTCCGTCGTCGTCGTGGATCGCCGTTGTCCTCCAACGGATGATATGGAGTTCACCTTTTTTATCAATCCAGGGAGCTACGGTGTCTTTTTGCAGCTCTCCCACGATGGCATCGGTGAACCACTTGAGGGCCAACTGCCTCGACTCTGGTGTAAAGAACCTCTGAGACATGTACTGTCTGTCCTTCAGATTCTGAAGTGGTATCCCGACGAAATCTTCGAATGCAGGGTTGCACTGAACGATGCGGCCATTGGTGTCCATGACCACAAGCAGGTTGGATACCGACTCGACTAGCTGGTCATAGAAAGACTGCTGACGGACCAACCTGTCCATCTGGACTTGTCGGTCGGTGATGTCAACCGCGACGAATAGGAGAGACATGAGAGCACCAGTTGGACCATCGATGGAGGAGACCCTCATCTCAAGGCGTCTTGGCTGCCCATCCTTGTTCGTCGCAATGACCTCCAGTTTTTGTGCCGTCTTGCCCTTGAGAGTGCTAGCTATAGCGAGCTGGACCTGATGGAACTGGTCCGGGCGTAGCAGCTTTTCAAGTGGGAGTGGACGCCCCACGAACTCTGTCTGGGATACGCCTATGAACTCGGCACAGGCGCGGTTCATGGAGATTGTGTCACCGAGTGGAGTCAGCAGGAACACCATCGCAGAGACTGCATCGAGAATCTGGTCGTGCACTATCTGGTCCCGCACCGGAGCACCAGAATCTTCGAGATCTCCGGTGATGTCGAAGTAGATCGACTCAAATACAATCGTTGAGTCGAGTTCGAAGATCTTGGCAAAGTACTCCATGTCGCGGATCTCACCCGAGCGGAGAATGTGCTTGGTCCTCATATGTATAGGCCTGTTGTGCTCGCTCACTAGTGCAAGGCCGTGTAGGGCCCTGGAGTCAAGGAATGGATTCAGGTCGAAGATAGTCATCGTCGAGAACTCCTCCTCGCTGTATCCATACCATCCGGGCAGTCCCGGTGAAAAGCTGATGATTGCGCCGGTATCGGCTTTGAAGACGAGCTTTTTGCCCGGCTTATCTGGTAATGGCGCGTAAGCGGGTTCAATGGTGGGCACCTGAGGACGAGCTCGAGCAATCTCGATCAGCGCGAGCGAAGCGATGGCTGCACACTGTTCGAGTACTTCTACCTCGGCGACAGTTGGGCTTCCTCCTTCGAAGTTGGTAAGCGCAAAGGTGCCGATGACCGCGCCCATTTCGCCACCGATCGGCGTAGACCAGCAAGATCTCAATCTGTACCTCTTGGCGAAGTCCCGGAGATCTTTCCACTTTGGGTCGGTGTAGGTATCTGCGACGTATACGGGTTCCTGCCTGTAGACGACGTTGCCGCACGAACCTGTGTGTGGTCCCGGCACCAGCTTTGCGAGCTCGGTCTGCGCCTCTTCTGTCAGGCTAGGACCCGCGACAAGGTGGAGGTTGCCGTCAAGCCCAATGGCCATCACAGTTGCAACGCACCGCGGGACGATGGATTCTGCCCCACGGCACAGCGCTCTAAGCGCACTGGCTGGATCGCCGTTGTCGATCAACTGGTGTAAAAAGACCTTTTGGAGCGAGATCAGACTTCGGAGTAGACCCCCATCTGCAGAATCCGAAGGTTGGACGATGGCTTGGGCGATCCCAGGTGGTGTGTCGACTGTTGTGGCCCGAGGTATTGGGGCGTGGGACTCTCCAGTTGGGTCGGCCCGGAGTAGCTCGACCTTCATCTGGTCCACGGTCTCACCGAACTGGGACGTGATTCCATCTTTCATAGATCGAAGAAGCGTGGCCAGTGTCGGGTGCGAGACAGCACTTGGGAACGAGTTGAGCATGAGTCCGAGCTCTGCAACAAGCGCTTTTGCGTCGAAGACATCTGGATAGGCGCTGAGCGCCTTGACCGTCTTGACCCAGCGTTGGACGGCCGCTAGAGCGCCCAAGTTCGTCGTAGGTTGCTCAGTTGTCCTACGCCAGTGGAAGCTCCTCAGCCATGGAATGACCTCGGGTTGTGGTATCGGGCGGGAGATTGCGTATCCCTGTCCGTAGTCTGCACCAAGTGTAATTGCAGCCTCTATCAGGGCTTCAGATTCGAGACCCTCAACGACTACACCGATTCCGAGATCGTGTGAAAGGTCGGTGAGGTGTTCGATCAGCTTCAATGAGTTCTGTGGGTCGGCGGTGCTTCTGACTAGGGCCTGATCTATCTTCACCTCATCGAAGCCGATCTTGTCCAGCCGCTGCAATGAGCTGTAGCCGGACCCTAGGTCGTCTTGCGAAATGGCGATTCCCATCTGCTTCAGTCGTCTCAAGGTCTCGCTTGACTTCTCGGAGGTTTGGAACTCCTCCTCCTCGGTGAGTTCCAAGGTGATCTGTCCGGGTGGTATGAGCCCATTGTTAACCATCGACCCGATCAGATCCATGTATCTCGGGTCGTACAATCCCTGAACAGGCAGGTTGATCGAAACTCGGGTGGAAAGGCCCTCGAAGTTCCACTCCCTGAGTGCCTCCACAGACGCGGCCAATCCGATTTCGAATAGGCTTACCAGCTCATCTGACCCGAAGGCTGGCAAGAAGTTGCCTGGGCTGATCCGGGTACCATCGGAGTCGATTAGACGAGCCAACGCCTCGAGTTTATGTAGACTTCCGTCTCTCAAATTGACGATCGGCTGGAAGTGCATCTCGACTTTTCGCTTCTCCAAGAGCAACCGGTAATGTCGGCGGGTCTCGTAGGACATGATGGTACTCGAGCCGATCTCGAGGAGGGCGAAAGAGACACTTTGTCTCACCTGTTCTAAGAAGCGATGGCGCCTAGGGGAGTTGAAGTATGCGGGCCACTGGGAGTAGAGGCCAAGCAGGGCCTGCGCCTTGCCTTCCCGATTCAGGACTGGAACTGCTGCTGTGGACCTGATCCCCATTGCAAGGTAGATGTCCGCCCAATGACTCATCGTCGGATCGAACTCGATGACCGATGAGCATTGAATATCGCCCGATCGCCACGAACGTCCGGCCGGACCAAGACCCGCAGTCTTGTTTCGATCGACCGATATCGCTGGGAGCCTGTCGCTCTCCACCAGCGTCTTGAAGAACTGGAAGCTCCTGCCGCCGATGTGCTCGAACTTGAGATTGCCGTGTTCGTCGGGACGGCCGAAGTATGCACCTGCGATTCCGTCGACCTGTGAGATCAGCTCGAGACACTCGCGGGCGAAGTCTGCGACCGTCGAGGTGCTGCCGATTAGGAGGGAGATTCCGTCTAAGGAATCCTGGAGTTTGGTGTCGTGCTCTTTTTCGAACTTGAGGCTTTGGCTCACCAAAATGCTCAAACGCTCTGCAGCATGTGAGACGAACTCGTTCGCTTCGGACAGGTCCATGCCAGCGGCCAGTGCAGCGCTCTTGCCCATCTTTGAGAGAGCGCCGAGAACGTCGAAGACCCATTCGGTCTGCACACCCACCATGGCGTGGGCGTATACGATCCTTTCCACTCGGGAAGCGATCTGTTCGCTGGAGCTTTCCGGACGGAATGACAAGTTGAGGAACTCGGCTATCTGTCTGCGGAGGGAAAGCGTCTCGCGGTCAGTCAAGTTCGAGAGCACCGATCCGAAGGCCGAACTCCTCGACTCTTCGCCGAATAGGTAGTCCACGAACTCTGCGACAGTCTGCTGGATAGCTCTGCCAATTGGCGCGGGAGTAGGGGGGAATGGTGTCATGCGCTCAGTATCCGCCAACCAACGCTCCCTTCAATCCCTCAAGAGCTTGCTAGCACCAAATCAGCATTTCAGCTACACGGTCAATTCTTACACTACCTCACCTGAATGGATACGGTTTGCGCATCATTTCTACTGGCTTATGAGGTGATCGGCAGTCCAACTCACGATCTTGAAGTTGATCACCTCCAGCGGGTAGTTCCAAAGAACACCGACTCATCCAGACCTTCCTCAATCCGTACGGTCGAGGTTATTAAATTAGATACCTGGATGGGTATTGGTATGGTTCTAATTTCTCCGGTGTTTAAGCAGGTATTGATCGGATTGGATCGGAACAAAGGTGATCTCACGATCAGTAGGAACGAGGTCGATAAGCATGAAGACGAATGAGTCAAAGACTGACAGACAGCTGAGGGTTCTCGTAGGTTTCTTCGGGTTGCTGTTCTCGGTTGTAGTAGGTGTCTCGTCATTCTGGGGCGTGGTGCTGTTGGTAGTGGGAGTATTGGCGCTTGGGACGGCTGCGGCCGGATTCTGTCCGCTGTACGCCATCTTTGGGATCAATACCGAACGCACTTACAGGGCCAACCATCCTGAGGGCCAGCACTCCGTTTCGGCTAGATAGAACGAGTTCGAGCCAACGATTTGATGGTTGATTCGGCAGTCTGACTCCGGGATGAAACGGCATAGCTCGTCGGCTGATTTCCGACATGTTGGCACATCAGGGTGATTCAGTGATAATTTTGGCAGATGCAGCCTATAGAGATATTGAGCCTCGCCACGGATGGTTTTAACGCGAAGCTGGAGAAGGTCACAGAGTCGGACTGGATGTCTGCCACGCCCTGTGAGGGGTGGTCGGTTGGCGATCTGGTCACCCATGTCATAACGGGGAGCCAGATGGCGGTCGCCTTGGCTGGTGGTGCCACTGCTGAACAACTGGGCGGGACTCCGTCTCTGTCATTGGCGTACGGTGACCTGGCTGCCGCCTGTAGGAGTGCACTGGCTGAACAGTTGGATGTGTTTTCGAACCCGGAGCTTCTGGATAAGACGGTCCACCATCCAATTGGAGATATATCCGGGGCACAGCTGGTCGCCTTCAGATATGGCGACCTGACCATCCATGCGTGGGATCTGGCTCGAGCAATCGGCGCTGATGAGGACTTGGACCCAGACCTCGTATCGGCCACATACGACAGTCTGGCACCTAGGGCGGACTTTCTGCCGGCGACCGGCGTGTTCGGAACCGGTAGATCGGGCGAAGTTCCAGATGATGCGGATCTGCTACACCGTCTCCTCGATCTGACTGGCCGTAGGCCCTAAGGGCCGTGGTCGGATTGCGTCTAAGGGATTCAGGAATCGAATTTCCCGGTCAAACCGGCTTGAGAAACTCGATCACTGACGTAGCGGGGGTCCGTGTTGGCCACAGCACAATCATCTCCGGCGAACCGGAAGCTGCCGACGGGGCAGTGGTCCGCACCGGTGTCACTGTTGTCGTTCCATCTGACGACCCTCCATGGCTGAGGCCGCTTTTCGCATCCCACCATGTCCTGAACGGCAACGGGGAGATGACCGGCCTCCACTGGGTCTCGGAGTCCGGTTTGTTGACCTCATATATAGGTCTTACGAATACTGCTTCGGTGGGCGTGGTTCGCGATGCCTTGGTCAGTCACGAGATCGACTCAAGAGGTCCCGCCGGGCATTTTTGGAGCCTTCCGGTGGTTGCCGAGACCTACGACGGGGTGCTGAACGATATCGGTGGGATGCACGTGGAAAGCACTCACGTCTTTGAGGCGATTCGAGGGGCATCAGTCCTGGTAGAGGAGGGATCGGTCGGTGGTGGGACCGGAATGGTATGTCACGGCTTCAAAGGTGGCATAGGTACCAGTTCAAGAGTTCTCGACACGGCGGGCGACCGGTACACAGTAGGAGTACTCGTTCAAGCCAATCATGGAGCGAGGAAGCGGCTTCGGATTCTAGGTCACCCCATAGGTGAGATCATCAATGACGAGAGGGTTCAGATCCCGAGGATGGGTCAACCCGGAGGCAACGATGGATCCGGCTCGATTATTGCAGTGGTGGCGACGGACGCCCCGTTGCTCCCTCACCAGTTGAAGGGTCTGGCCCAAAGGGTCTCTCTCGGAATCGGCAGGACCGGAGGATTGGGTGAGTACACCAGTGGCGATATCTTCTTTGCCTTCTCGACCGCCAATAGATCACTGACTCCGGTGGGTGTTGACACGGCTCCGGCGGGAGTTCTGAAGCTTGAGATGCTCAGCCAGTCCGCCCTGTCCCCACTTTACGAAGCGGTGGTAGAGGCGACCGAGGAGGCGATCGTCAACTCTATGACGTCATCGACGACCATGGTGGGAAAAGGTGGCGTAGTGGTCCACGGTATTCCGGGCGACCTGCTTTTGGAACTGCTCGGCGGAGCCGGAAGCGGTCCTAGATCTCAGGTGTATTAACGCTCTAAGAACACTGACTCCTTTAGGAAGTCTGACCTCGATCTGGTGGTTGGAACTCCGGGTTGAAAAAGGAGGAGCATGTCGCGCCGGGATATCACGGACCAGATCGTACAAGCCAAACTGAGGCAGGGGGTGAGTTGGGCGGATCTGGCTGGCCTGATCGGGCGGCCGGAGGTGTGGACAGTCGCGGCCCTGTTAGGAGAGCACCCGATAGTTCTCGATGATGCAAAGAAGATACTCAGGAGACTCGGCCTGGACGAGGGCGAGGCCTACATGCTTACGAACACTCCTTATCGCGGTTCGAGTCAGACCTCTCCACCGACGGATCCGACCATCTACCGCTTCCATGAGGCCCTATTGGTCTACGGTCCGGCCCTCAAAGAGCTGATTCATGAGAAGTTTGGCGACGGAATCATGAGTGCGATCAACTTCTCCATCGACGTCGATCGAAAAGATGATTCAGCCGGAGACAGGGTGGTGGTCACTATGAGCGGGAAGTTTCTGGCCTACGAATGGAATGCCTAGTCCCGAGAGGTTGAAACCTCACAGGATCTTGTAAGCCTGCTTCGGATGGCGATTCAGATCTGTTGTTCGTCGAGGACTTTGACCCGAAACTGTTACATTTTGTGTGATTCTGCAGGGGGCGCAATCGGTAGGCCACGGTAGCCGGCCAATATTCAATGTGATCCGAGGAGGGTCGCCAAATAGCGCGATCTGTCTCGCGTTACAAGGTGTTTGATTTCGAAAGTGAGGCACCCCTGCATTTCCTCGATAAAGATGGCGCGATCTGTCCCATCTTGGGCATGAAATTAGACGAAGTGTGACCAGAGTTCGCTGAAACAGTACGGAATGTTACGGTTTTGGCCGAGATGTGACGATATGTGGAGATCAGCCATCTTGGAGGAGATCGATGACAGCAACTGGGTATTCGGAGACCACGAAGCAGCTTCTTGAGGTAGACCGAATCCGACGAGGTGAGGGAGTCTTTCACTTCGTAGATGGCCAGCTGTCAAGATCCAGGCTCTCGAGGGCGTCGCACTCCGGGGGTCTACGCAGGATTGCCAACGGCGTCTACACCACCGACTTGACGACAGAGCCTTCCCAGCTTGTGAGGCGAAACAGATGGGAACTAATAGCCCATTACATCCCCGATGGAGTTGTCTCCATGCGGTCATCTGTCTATGCGGGAGCTCTGACAGCTGACTCGAAGATCTTCGTAGTGAGTCCCACCAGAAGGAGGGATCTGAGACTAGATGGACTGGTGGTCGAAGTCCATCACGGTCCTGGCGCATACAAGGACGACTTCAGCTTCAATGGCGTGCCAATAGCATCTGATGCTAGGACACTGGTTGAGAATCTTCGACGCACCACCTCCAAGGGAGGCACGAGGGCGACCCTTACCAGGACCGAACTGCTTCAGCATGCTCGTGGACTATTAGAACGTTATGGATCAAGGGTCGAACGACTGCTGGACCGTGCCAGCTTCCTCAGTCAGTCGATGGGCTTGGAGTCAGAGCTGGAATCCATTCTCAGCAGGGCTAATCGCTCCATCGGTTTGTCCAGGTAAGGGCTCTCGTTGGATCTAATTGGATTGGCAAGCGGTCCGGTCGATGAGAATCCAAGAAGAAATAACCTAAGCTCGGTTCCGTTGCCCGGGAGGGAGGAGTTCGATGCGGGTTGGATTTATAGGTTTGGGCGTCATGGGTAAGCCAATGGCGAAGAATCTCGTCCGTGGTGGACACGAGGTTTCAGTGATCTCCCGATCGCAGGGACCGGTTCAGGAGTTGGTTGAGGCTGGAGCCACCCGTGCCTCTTCGATTTCGGAGATGACAGCTGCTTCCGAGGTCGTGGTCACGATGCTCCCGGGCCCGGTCGAGCTGCGGCAAGTCGCACTCGGCGAAGGAGGCATTGTCGCAAACGGATGGCCAGGCATGGTCTTTGTAGATATGTCCACGGTAGATCCAGATCTGGTGGTCGAAATCGGTGCTAGGTGTCGGGCAAACGACATCCACTTCTTGGATGCGCCGGTCTCGGGCGGCGAGAGCGGCGCGATAGATGGAACACTTTCGGTCATGGCGGGAGGCAGCGGTGAAGCACTGGAGTTGGCGAGACCTGTCTTCGATGCGATGGCAAGTTCGGTCAGGTTGATCGGTCCAGTCGGGGCAGGTCAGCTCACCAAGGCAGTGAATCAGACGATACTTGTGAGCAGTCTGGTGGCGATTTCAGAGGGAATCGTCCTTCTCGAAAAGGCCGGTGTCGACATCGACCAGGCATTTGCAGCACTGATGGGCGGTATGGCGAACTCCCGGGCCTTGGAGCGCAAGGGACCGCAGATGATCAATTCGGACTTCAGGCCTGGATTCCGAACCGAACTCCACCTCAAGGACCTCGGCATAGCTCTGGCGGCTGCCAGACGACTCGGTGCCATCATGCCGGTATCTGCGCTTGCAACGCAGCTCATGACCGCGGTCGAGGCCCGAGGCGACGCCAAGCTCGACCATTCGGCCGTGGTCGAAGTGATCAGGGGACTCTCTAGCGGCGGCTGAGAGTCAGGTTGACACTTCTATGAATTGGGATCGTAAAGGTCGTTTTGTTCCAGTGGCTGTGCGACGGCCCTCTCGGTTACGACTACAGTGCCGGCCAGCAGGTCATGCAGTGTCTGCTTCTTCTTGGTGACCAGCATCATGAAGTATCCCGCCAACAGAATGATGCCGGAGAGGATACTGAAAAGCTGTCGAGCGAGGGCTCTGGGGTATCCGACCGGGCCGCCGGTTACGGAGATGACGCGAATCTTGACGATCTTCGAGCCGATGGTCTGGCCAGCGGGTCCCCCGATGAGTCCGACAAAGTAGATGAAGTTGATCAGGATCGCTATTCCCGAGGTCCCCTGGATCTGGCTCCCCGAGACCGCACTGCTTATCGATAGCACTATCGATAAGAAGATCCCGTCCAAGAGGAACGCGACGAGCCGCCTGAAGAAACCTGCGTAGGGGTGGAAGCCGTCCAGTAGGTGCTCACCTGGCACAGAAGGGCTCAATCCCGACTGGGAGAATCGATTCTGATTCAGGTTTGACTGGTTCGGACGGTCCATATCGTAGGGGTAGTCCCAACTGTTCGGGGGCTGCTGCTGTTCGGCCTGGGGCCTCCGTGACCACCAAGGGCGAGAGCCGCGACCCCCACCATTACTACTGCCCTGGCCTGAACCGGAGTCGTTCTGCAATTGTCCCGCCCTTCACCGCCCGTAGCAGTCAGCGATACTTTGGCTGACCTTGGGCCGAATAGAACGTTCATATACTAGCCACCCGGCTCTAGGCTTGGCATTGGGCCAGCTGAGAGGTGTTTGCAGAATTGTCTAAGGTTGCAGTCAGCCCGACTCGGGGCATGAGGGACATACTTCCAGTCGAGGCGGCGTCGAGGGCGTCGGCACTCGCTGCCATCCGTTCTGTCTACCTCCTGCATGGCTTCACGGAGATCGAGACTCCTGTGGTCGAGTCGCTCGAACTCCTGGCCGGTGGCGGAGGCGGCGAAAACGAGAAGCTAATATTCCGAATCCTAAAGCGCGGAGAGCGACTGGAAGAGGCCATTTCTGCGGACTCGATATTGGAGTTCGACCTGGCCGATACTGGACTCAGATTCGACCTAACCGTTCCACTTGCTCGCTTTTACGCTGCAAACCATCATCGGCTGCCACACCCGTTTAGGAGCTGTCAGATTGGACCGGTTTTCAGGGCCGAGCGCCCCCAAAAGGGACGATATCGTCAGTTCCAACAGGTCGATATCGACGTGGTTGGCGACGATGGTCCCCAGGCCGAGGTCGATCTTCTAACCGCAGCGATCTCCGCATTGGATGCGATTGGGGTGGAGGATTTTACTGTTCGAATCAACGACCGCAGGATCCTTGAAGAGCTTGCAGCAGGGTTCGGTTTTACCAGGGACGATTTCGTGACCCTATTCATATCACTGGACAAGCTGGACAAGCTCTCGGTGGGTGAAGTGGTCGATGAGCTGGCTGAACGTGGTATGGATCGTGGTGCATCGTCAGAACTGATCGGTGCGATCTCAGATCTGCGGACCTCGCATGATTCACTCCTAGCGCTGGCCGAACACAAGGTCCCCACGGACCTGTTGGAAAGGCTGCTCTGGATCAAAGAGACGACGTCGTCCACTCTGGCTGGCAATACGACCTCCGGCTTCGGTGTGGTTGTTGATCCCTTGGTGATTAGGGGAATGGCGTACTACACGTCCAGCGTTTTTGAGGTCGGTCACAGTGGATGGGGGACCTCCATCGCTGGCGGGGGGCGCTATGACGATATGCTCAGCAGATTCGGCCGACCGGCTCCGGCGGCTGGTATCTCTCTAGGCTTTGAGCGGATAATGGGACTGCTGGCAGAGTTGGGGTCACCTGTGCGGATGGGACAGTCGCTCACCCGTACAACAGTGATCTACGATCCGAGAGATCAGACTGACCAAGCGGCGGCCATAGCTAGAGCGATCAGGTCCGAAGGCGAGGTCGCGACTCAGCAGATGAGGGCAAAAAACCTAGGGTCACAGCTCAAGCGGCTGGAGGCTGAGGCTTTGGAGCAGCGGTCCCAAGGTTCCAAAGACCGCTTTTTCTACCGGATTGTCGGACGTGAAGAGTCAGTCGAGCTTGCTTCTGTAGATGGATCGGGCGCGTCCGCTTCCGATTGAGGGCGCGAGTTCGTACTAATCGGCGATCGCTGCCACCATACCGACGCCCGGGGCGGTCCGTGGGGAGCAGTCCGTTGCTTGGGCTTACTTGTCGATGAGGTTGTCCTTGGTTGATTCAGAGACCGAGTAGAAAGAGACGAATGCGAGAGCGATCGGTTTATTGATCTCTTTGTTGATGGTGCTGGTCAAGTAGTGATCAGCGAGTTGGCGGGCGCTGAATTTGCAAACTTTTTCTGAGGGTGAAGTTAGAGGGGCGAATGCGCTACGGCGAAATGACCGAACACCTGCGCAGTGCACAATGAACATCGGTGTGACGCCGACCGAATCGGAGAGGTGCCCACGTCCCATGGTTCAGCAGGGCCTAGCAGTTCGATCTTGAGGAGTCGCTTGGCACGCTCGATGTTCTGGATCTTGAAGCGGCCCACCTCCTTGCTTACCCAAACTACGGCTGGCCAGCGGTTTTGACCTCGGAGCATCGACGAAGCGTAATGACCTGGGCAGTTACCCCGGTATGTGGGCTCATCGGATTTCAGCGAAGTGAGCCGCCTACGAAAGTTAGCTCTCGATGGGAACTGGACCGGAATGAGCCTCACGGATCCGGTGCCATCTGGGGCACTTCGGTATAGCGATCTGATGTGTCAGTTTAGATTGACAATTTGATAGTGTCAGTCTAAACTGACAGGCATGGACATCGAGAACCTCAGCGTGAGTCTCACGTCGGATGACCCGGCAATTGGGCTTCGCGCCTCGCTGGCACTCCACCGCCTGGCTGAGAGGGTCGAAGCGCACCACGTCGCGTCAGCCCGGGAAAACGGCTGGTCGTGGCAGCAGATCGGAGACGCCTTGGGCGTCACGCGCCAATCCGTGCACACCAAATACAACAAGGAGTCATCATGACCACCGAACCCGGGGCGCTAGAGACATTTCACGTGTGGGCCATTTGTCTGCGGGCCGGTGAGGAGGCTCGTCGCCGGGGTGATCGCCGATATGGTACCGATCATCTTTTGCTCGCCTTGTTCGAAGATCCCTCGATCGGAGCCGTGTTGGGTGTGAACCTCCAGCAAGCTCGCCAGGCCCTTGCGTCGCTCGATCACGAAGCCCTAGGTGACCTGGGTTTTGGGTCGGGCACCGACACTCCCGTGTTGCCAATGCGCGCCGTGCCGACTAAGCCGAGAATCAGAGACGTCGCGCAAAAAGATCATCTCCGCATCACGCCCGCGGCAAAGAAAGTGCTTGAGGAAGCGTCTAAACCCAACCGTCGGAGGCTCCAGATCACGGCCCAGCAGGTGCTGGCCCAGATCCTTACGCTCAAACCACCAGATCCTGCGGCGGCACTGCTGGTCGCTCTCGGCGTGGACACGTCGGAGGTTCTGCGCCGATTGGATGCGGTCACGCCCAACAACTGAGCCCAGCGACATTCACGACTTCGAGCAACGATGACCTAATTGGGTCGATCCCCGGCAGGCAACAGTCGCGAGTACGGAGGTGGTCAGATGACCGGACCCCGCTGAAATCCGAAGAGCCGCTTCAGCTGCTGAGAGATCTCAGAGAGCTGACACCCCATCAGAATCAGATGAGCCGAGTTGAGTAGCTTGGCTTTCCGGTCAACCACTGGCGGAGGGAGTGGGATTCGAACCCACGGGGCTTTTGGCCCAAAGCTTTTCAAGAGCTTCGCATTCGTCCGCTCTGCCATCCCTCCGCGAACTAGTTGAACAAACTAGACGCTCAGAGACACTGTCTGTGCTCAGCCGGACCACTCCAGCAGTAGCATCCAGTGCCGGCCTGGCTGCAGCATCACTCGGTTATCCGTCGCCTGAGATCGTCAATCCAGGCCCGTGAGAGGGCTTGAGCCTCGGTTGAGGTGGCGGGGCCGTTCGTGACACTTGCGATCGGGTAGGAGCCTAGAAACTTCAGATCTGGCAGGATGATTCGCAGTTCCCGCAGGCAGTCGGCGACCATCGAGTCGGCTATGTGGCCCTCGAGGTCAATGATGAAACAGTACTCGCCCATCAGTTTCTTGGTCGGCCTCGAGTCCAGCTTCGTGAGGTTGATTCCCCTAGCAGCGAACTGTGCCAGAATCGACAGGAGCGAGCCGGGACGGTCCTGTACCTGGAAGCAGACGACCGTGGTCTTGTCACTGCCCGTCGGTTTGGGAATGTCGGACCTGTGCAGGAGGAGGAATCGGGTCACGTTGTCTTTGCTGTCCTCGATACCTTGGTTTAGAAGCTCCAGGCCATAGAGTTCCGCCGAGAGTCTCGGTGCTATTGCTGCATACTTCGGATTGGCCGCCTCGGCGACTGTTCGGGCCGCCTCGGCGGTCGACGTTGTGAACTTCAGTTCAGCCGCAGGGATGTGCTCGGATAGGAACCTGCGGCACTGTGCAACTGCCACAGGATAGGAGTAGACCTCGCTGATCTCATCGATTACCGCGCCAGGTATGCCCATGAGATTCTGGGTTATCGGGAGTGAGACCTCGCGTTGAATTAGGAGTTCGGAGTCGAACAGCAAAGAGTCCAGTGCCGCAAGCACCGTACCCTCGATCGAGTTCTCGATCGGTACGAACCCGAACTCGACTTCACCTCTGGAGGTGGCCAGAATGACGTCGGTAATCGTCTGCAGAGGGATCTGGTCCATCTTGGCGAGGTCAGCCTGTGTGCGCAGCGCCTCCTCGGTAAAGGTTCCGGCTGGTCCAAGGTATCCAACCCTATTGTTCGAAACCTCCATACCAGAGACCCTCTTTCCGATCTGTGTGGACATGTTCAATCTATCCGACCGGCCAACCCCCGACGTTTGGAGTCAGCCGGTTGACTGCAGCGGGATTGTCGTCCAACCAGACTGGCACTGCCGCCTAAGCTGTTTCTCCGGATGAGTGCCACCCAAGACGACCACCCCTTCGAAGAGGCTTTGAACACGACAGGAACCGTGCGCCCCTGGGCGGAGCCGGTGGGTGGGTTCGCGCTGATCGACACCGATCGCCTTCGGAGGACCGGTCTTCCAGAGGCCATCTACTCTCCTTCTAAGACATTGGAACAGGTGGTTGAGATCTTTGGTCACCAACTCGACCAAGATGGGCCGGTCATCGCTACCAGGTGCAGCTTCGAGTTGGCAAGTGCCATCACATCCAGCTTCGATAAGGTGAGGGTCTTCCCGGATTTGAATCGTTCGTCGCCATATTTCACCTGTGTGTCCCACGCCAACCCCCCGGGGAAGTACGTCGTCGGATTGATAACAGCTGGGACGTCAGATCTGGCAGTTGCACATGAGGCGGAAGCGACGCTATTCGCCATGGGTACGCCTACCGATCTGATATGTGACGTGGGAGTTGCTGGCATCTACCGGCTGCTTGACAAGATCGAGACAATACGGAAATTTGATGCGCTGATAGTCATGGCGGGCATGGAGGCCAGCTTGGCATCTGTCCTCGGAGGTCTGGTGACTGCTCCGATTGTTGCGGTGCCGACCTCGACCGGGTATGGCTCCTCGCTCGAGGGGATTACCGCTACGCTTTCGATGCTTGCAAGCTGTGCGCCCGGTATCAGCATTGTAGGCATAGACAACGGTTTCGGCGCTGCATGCTCTGTCTCTAAACTCTTCGGTCTACTGTCACGCAAGATGTCCGGAGAGTGATGAGCTGGTCTGAAGTCGCAGCGAGCCTTCCATGAGGGTAGCGCACGTTGATGCGTCAGCCGGAGTCGCCGGGGACATGTTGCTATCGGCAGTTCTCGATCTCGGTGCTCCACTTCAGTCGATACTGGACCTCTACGACAACGTGGGCCTCTCGGGCGTGTCGATAGAACCTGTGATCGTCGAGCGCTCTGGAACTAGGGCCCAACACCTCAAGATCGGATACTCGGGATTTAGGAGTAATCGGAGCGAGTTTGAGATCCTTAAGGCTCTCGGCCACCCTGCTGTTCCCGACAGGGTCTCCGCCCGGGCGATAGCGGCGTTTGAGCGGATCGTGGCTGCAGAGAGGGTTGTACACGGTCTGGGTGCTCACGAACCACTCCACCTGCATGAGATCGGGTCATACGACACCGTCGTCGACCTTCTCGGCGTCTTTTTTGGCCTTGAGCTGATGGGAGTAGACAAGGTCAGTTTCTCGCCGATAAGTATTGGCACTGGGTGGACTAAGGCTGCACACGGTGAGATTCCGAATCCCAGTCCACTGGTGAGTCGCCTTATCAACGGTATGCAGGTGCAGAAGATGCCGTTCCATATGGAGATGACCACCCCCACCGGAGCAGCGTTGGCATCTGTGCTTCACGAGGAGGTGGAAGAGGTCCATGGCCGGCTGATCGGAGTTGGCTATGGCGCTGGAACCATGAACCCCGAGTCCCATCCGAACGTGTTGTCGATCACCCTCACGGAGCTTGATAAGGCTCCCGGCTCCCTTGCCCAGACCGTCAGTGTGGTGGAGATTTACCTCGATGATCTGACCGGGGAAGAGATCGGTTCGTTGGTCGACGAGGCAATCGCACAGGGAGCGATCGACGGTTGGACTACCCTTGCACTTGGCAAAAAGGCCCGACCCGGCCTACTCCTTACGACCCTTTGGGCCTTTCCTATAGATAGTGCAGACGTACTTTGGCTACACCAAAGGACCGGTTCTCCGGGGCTCCGGATTCACTCAGAGGGTCGGTCAGTACTAGATAGAACCTTCGAGACGGTATCTGTACTTGGCTGTTCAATCCGCTTGAAGATAACGGAGTTGGGTATGAAAGCCGAGTTCGATGATGTGAGGGTCGCATCGATTGAACTCGGCATGAGCCCCAGGGAAGTGTCATCGCTGGCGGTTTCAGCCTTCCTGAAAAGGCGTGGAATCGACAGCGACCGATAAATATGTTGGATGGAACCTGAGGCGCAGGAGATCGTTTGTGTTCAGGTGGGACGATAGGAGTTTCTTTGAGGATCAGACAGTTAGGACGTAGCGGACTGTCGGTTTCAGAGGTCGGACTCGGCTGCAACAACTTTGGCGTGCGCTGTGACTTCGACAGGACGAAAGAGGTCGTCTATGCGGCTAGGGACGCAGGGATCACATTGTTCGATACCGCTGACATCTACGGTGGGGCCGGCGGGTCTGAGACCTTTCTGGGACGGATTCTCCCGGAGTTCCGAGACGAGATAGTGCTCGCCACGAAGTTCGGTATGCCGATGGGGACAAAGGACAGGGCACGCGGATCAAGGCGTTACATGGTCTCGGCCGTCGAGGCCAGTTTACGGCGACTTCAGACCGATCGGATAGACCTCTATCAGATGCACGAGCCGGATGCGAACACACCGATCGACGAAACCCTTATGGCCCTGGATGACCTAATACACGCTGGCAAGGTCCTCTATATTGGCTCCTCGAACTTCAGTGGATGGCAGCTTGCCGAGGCGGAGTACGTGGCCCGATCCTTGGGGGTCAACAGGATGGTTTCCGCCCAGAATGAGTACAGCCTGCTCAAGCGTGAGGTGGAGCACGAGGTCATTCCAGCCGCACAGCATTTCGAGATCGGGGTCTTGCCGTTCTACCCACTCGCGTCTGGAGCGCTGACCGGCAAGGTGAAAAGAGAAACTGGCGCTCCGCCGGGATCTAGGCTCGCCTCACGGCCAGAGGCTGTAGCACAGATAAACTTCACGATGGTCGAGGCGTTGGAGGAGTTCGCCTCTTCGAGGTCTATGACCTTACTCGATCTGGCATTTGCGTTCCTGTTGGCCGAGTCGACTGTTAGCTCGGTGATTGCCGGAGCCACCTCATCAGAGCAGATCAGGGCGAATGTTGCGACCCAGTCGGTGGAACTCTCAGACGAGGACCTCGAGGACCTCGGCCGGATACTCGGTCCGGGAACTCCCCTGGGCTAGAAACCCTGTGGCAGGGCCGACAGAATCGGAGTCGTGGCTAGCGAGCCGCACTGGAGATTCTGCACAGTGCCACCGTAGGCGGCGATCTTGATAGCCACCTGAATTGGTTTCGAATCGTTCAGTGAGACCAGTAGGTCAGTAGAGGTGGGGCAGCTTACGCCGGAATACCCGGTCGCATCGGCGAAGCCGAAGATGAAGTAGGCACTATTTCCGGGTGACAGGGTTACGGTCGTGACTGGTTCAGAAGGCACCGACACAGAGGAGCCGTCCGTCACCACCGTCTTCAGCTTCGTCGATCCGCTCATCAGCTGAAGAGATGGATATCCGGAGAGCTGGCAGATCGAAGTGGAACTGTTCTGGACGGTCATCGGTATTGCGACTGATCCCGCAGCGGCTGAACTCTGTCCCAGACTGATATCTAGCATCGCGGCGGTACAGTTGCTCGGACCGACTTGAGACTGCGTGGTCGATGTAGATGTCGTAGATGTAGTAGACGTAGTTGTGGACTTCGGAGCACTATTTTTTCCAGATTGGGCAGGTGCCTTGGTGCCACATGCTGCGAGTCCGACTACGGATAGCGCCACCGCCAAGATATTCGTAGGCTTCAGTTTGACTGGTCTCATTGTATCTAACCTTTCAAACTCGTCCAAGCTTGACCGACGTCTAGAGTATTTTGCGAGCGGCGGAGCCTGCTGGGACGGGTGCCTACTCTCAGCGACTATGTCGACTAAAGACCCTAACCGGTCATAGTGAATCTCCCGAAGCATCGGTCGTAAGGTGGCTGCGTTCGAACTCCACTTGGGCCACCCGATCCCAAGTGGTGGATCTTTCAATCTGAACTCTGATCTGAATTTTTGCGTCCTTGGCGTAATACCCGGCTCTCTCCGATGAGTTTTCCGACCCTATCACGCTGGACCGTTCGCTGGCTTTAGCGGATGCGCAAAGGACCTTACGATTCGTATCGTTCGGCGAAATATCGACTCGGCTCTGCAAACCTAATGATGGGGATGGACTTCTGCTCGCCAGGATCTTTCTTGGCGGTGGATTGGCAATCGGTACCATCGACTCCAGTGACAAGTTGGAATGAGCTCACCCATCTGTATCGCAGCCCGTCGCAGCCGAGGCTGATTGCAGGTTCGCATGTAAGTCCAAGTCCTCCTGCGGCTCGAATCGGTGCTACGTTGCGACGATTTAGACCCACGGAAATGCCGAGAGTTTCGAGTTCGACCCCAACCAGACGGT
>JABEUN010000084.1 GCA_013044385.1 Acidimicrobiaceae bacterium | reverse complement strand
TGGTGTGCTGCATAGAGAGCATCTCGCCGGCCTCACCAACATCAACATCAGGGCAATAACATCACGAGACCTTCGAACTACTTGATCATCCCTACCTACGGGTGTCAACAATGTTGGCCACAATGTGACAGATGACATCTACCAAAGCGATGTTGGCTTTGTGAACCAAGTCAGTTGTCATCAAGGACCAGATCTGGCTCATCACAGTCTTCCATCGTGGTCATCAAATAGCGTTGTGTGCTCCTTTGAACGCCAGAGACCATATACGGGGGGTACTAACGGATACGCAGACGGACACTTAGAAGGTTTCTGCTCAAAGCAGGAGACCTTTGACAACACGCCCTCAATACACAGAAACGCTCAGACGAAGATTTAGATGAACCGAAATCCCTCTCCAAAGCGGTCTCCGAGAAGGGCTCAGCAAGCAGAAGCCATAGAGAGATACGCTGATGTCGTTCGGTCGTATAGTTGAAAACAGCCGGTTTCAGCTTTGACTTCGTTTGTGCCTCATTAGAATCATCACGGCAATTTGATAGATGGGTCCGCGGGCTTTCCGGTCGCCGAGTGCGCTCCGTTGGACCATTTCTAACCGGATAAGGAGAATGAAGTGTCCTCAGAGCCAGTAGTAACTTTGTCCCAGCTTCTCGACGCTGGTGTCCATTTCGGACACCAGACCAGGAGGTGGAATCCAAAGATGCGCCGTTTCATACATGGTGAGAAGAACGGTATCTACATCATCGACCTGAGGAAGACACTCACCGGAATCGATCAGGCTTTCCGGTATGTCAGAAGCCTGTCTCAGCGCGGTGGAACGGTCCTTTTTGTGGGCACTAAAAAGCAAACTCAGGATCCGATCGCTGAGTATGCGATCAAGTGCAACATGCCATATATCAATCAGCGGTGGCTAGGTGGCATGCTCACTAACTTCCAGACGATCCTCGGACGCGTGAAGAAGATGAGGGAGCTCGAAGATCTCAAGGCGCGTGGCGCTTTTGACGCGATGCCAAAAAAGGAAGCACTGCTCCTTTCTCGAGAGTTAGAGAAGCTTCAAACCAACTTGGGTGGTATCAGGAATTTGACGAAGCTGCCAGATGCCATCTTTGTTATTGATACCAAGAAGGAGCACATCGCAGTCACAGAGGCAAATCGCCTCCACATTCCGATCATCGCAGTGGTGGATACCAACTGCGATCCGGACCTAATTCAGTATGTGATCCCGGGGAATGACGACGCAATTCGTGCTGGACAGGTTATGTGTAGGGTCATAGCTGAGGCGATCAAAGAGGGACGGCAGTTTGTGGATCGCAAGGCCGTAGCTCCAGCGCCTAAGGCGCCAACAGAAGCTGCGCCCGAGCCAGTTTTGGCTACAGTCGCAGAGGCTTCTGGTGATGTATCCGTCGAGGGTTAGTCCTCGAGTGCCTGAGCCCCAGGCAGTTTTTCGAAGTGGACGGGACACTGTCCAAATAGTTTTAGAGTCAAGGAGAATTTGGTGGCAAATGTGACCGCACAGGCGGTACAGGCATTGAGGAAGGCAACCGGCGCCGGGATGCTGGACTCCAAAAAGGCACTTGAGGAGACCGGCGGCGACCACGAGGCAGCGGCACAACTCCTGAGGGAGCGGGGTCTGGCGGGAGCGGCAAAACGCGAGGGCCGTGAGAACAGTGAAGGGGCCCTGGCGCTTTCAGTTGTGCAGAACCGCGTGGGTGCCATTGTGGAGCTTAAGTGTGAGACGGATTTTGTCGCAAAGTCAGTCGAATTCGTTGCCTGTGTCGAGAAGGCTGCTTTGCAGCTTGCGACCGCCGGCTATGCGGGTCTCGATGGTATGGCAGATGAGATTGCTCAACTGAACTTAACCCTCAAGGAGAATATCGCTATCGGGAAGAGCGCGATGTTCGAGGCATCCCCGAACGGCCTAGTAGATGGCTATCTGCATATACAGAACGGTCGGGGCGTGAATGCAGTGTTGGTGAATCTTGAAGGTGGCAGTGCAGAACTGGCACACGACTTATGTCTCCACATCGCCTTTGCAAGACCTGACTATTTGAGTAGAGACGCCGTACCCTCTGAAGTCGTAGAGCAGGAGCGAAAGACGTTAGAGACTCTGACTAGGAATGAAGGCAAACCAGAGGCGGCACTCGCGAAGATTGTCGAGGGACGGCTTGACGGTTTCTTCAAGCAGATTTGCCTACTCGACCAGCCATATGTAAAAGATGACAAGCAGAGGGTGCAGGACGTGCTCGGGGGGGCCAAGATCGTCGAGTTCGCCCAAGTCGTTGTCGGGAGCTGACGCGCTTGCCTGAATCTGGGAACGGTGATCTTTCCGATGTCCTTGCGGTCGGCGCTAAGGCAAGATGGCCCCGGGTCGTCCTGAAAATATCTGGCGAGGCGCTTGCTTCGTCATCTGCAAAAGATGTTGTGGATGCAGATGTGCTCGACCGTTTAGCGCAGGAGGTTGCCAAGGCTAGACAGCTGCTCGATGTCGAGATTGCAATCGTTGTCGGGGGTGGAAACATCTGGAGAGGTACATCTGGGACTGACATCGGGCTTGACCGAGCAACCTCCGATCACATGGGAATGCTTGGTACAACGATGAACTCTCTGGCGTTGCAGAATGCCATTGAGCGCCTCGGACAACCTACAAGAGTGCAAACTGCAATCGAGATGGCCGAACTAGCTGAGCCATACATTAGACGTAGGGCGATTCGCCATCTCGAAAAAGGCAGAGTCGTCATACTCGCAGCAGGAATGGGCAGTCCTTATTTCACGACCGATACGGCAGCCGCACTCAGGGCTGCCGAGATAGGTGCAGCTGCCGTTCTCAAAGGTACGCACTCCGGTGTGGACGGAATCTACTCTGCGGATCCAAAGCTCGATTCCACGGCTACGAAATTTGAGGAATTGAGCTACATGGACGTGATCTCCAAGGGCCTTCAGGTAATGGATCTCACCGCTATCACGTTCTGCCAGGATAACAAGATCGAGATTCTGGTATTCGATGTTTCGCAGCCCGGAAACGTTTTGAGGGCGATGGCTGGCGTGCGGTTGGGTACTCTGGTTAGATAATGGAAGCCACCTCATCAGCTGAAGTCGTCGAACAGACCAAGGAGAAGATGATTCGGGCGGTGACGCATGCCATTTCCGAATTTGCAAACTTCAGGACAGGCAGAGCCTCGTCAGTTCTAGTGGAGAAATTGGCGGTTGAATACTACGGTAGTGAAGTGCCCATGGTTCAGATTGCTAGCTTCTCGGTTCCTGAGGCGAAATTGTTGATAATTACGCCCTACGACAAAAGTGCATTGAAGGAGATTGAGAAGTCTATCCTCTCCTCAGATCTGGGTATCAATCCCTCCAATGATGGTTCTGTGATTCGACTTGCCTTCCCACCGCTTACTGAAGAGCGGAGAAAAGAGCTTGTCAAACTTGTGCGGGCAAAGGCCGAGGAGGGCCGTGTTGCGATTCGCAACGTTCGCCGAACGGCGCGGCACGAGCTTGAACAACTTGAGAAGGCCGGCACCATAAGGACTGACGAACTCGAGCGGTCAGAAAAAGAGCTCGACAAGCTTACGGCGGATACCATTGCCGATCTTGATCGAGGCTTGGCTCACAAGGAGAAGGAGTTGCTTGAGATCTAGGTCTCGGCGACTAGTCGGTACAGAAGGAGTCTTGACGGTGGGGGCAGATCCAGGGAGGGGCGATGGTGCTGCACAGATCGACTACGCGAAGTTCGATGGTGACGCGGTGACGGCGACAGATGAGGCGGGCGATTCAGTCCAGATGCCTCACTGGACAGCTCCGCCGACTGGAGAAATTCCAAAAATTCTTGCCGAGCTTTCAAGTGATCCCCCGCTTTGGATGAGCCCGAGGCGCAAGGCGCTCGAGGAGGCTTTATGGTTGGAATCGCCATCCCAGCCGGCCGAGTTGCATACCGTCGGCGAGGCGAGGCGAGGACGGCCGCTCACCTTCGACGAATCGGTTCCGCCGGCCAACCTTCCGAATGGGAGGGAGTCGATGCAGGCGACCACGAAACGAATATCCAGCTCCGATGTGGGACATAAGTCTGAAGTGCGCACCGACCAACCTGGAGGTCAGCGCAGTTCGGATGCGCAGTACGTTTCCGAGCCAGAGGGCAGAGACGAATCATCAGATTTCAAGTCGCGGGTGAGACAGGGAACTTCTGCGCCTAGGCACTCAAGGCGTGAGTCGCCGAAATTCAAAGCCGAAGGTGGAAGAAGTACTCCAAAGTCTCGGAGGCCTCAAAAGTCCTCTCGCTCTGAGCCGACTGAAGGATCCACGGGGAGATCGACTCCTTCTGGAAGGTCCGCAACCAAAGCCACCGTGACGGGTCTGGTGCTCGGCGCGCTCGTGGTACTAGCTGCTTTAGCGGGTTCTGGTTGGTTCCTTGGTCTAATCGTTGTTGGTATTTTGGCAGCACTGATTGAGTACCTTGAGCTTGCTCGGAGAGGTGGCTCGCGGCCGATCGGGATCGTTGCGATAATCGCGACCGTTGTTGCTGTGGTTGGCAGCTACACTAGTGGGTTCGAAGCTATATCTCTCTCAGTCGTGCTGGCTGTGGTGTTTTCTATGGTCTGGCATCTGGTTGGCCTCGGCAAAGGAAAGGCCGCTTTAGACGTTTCCTCCACCCTGCTAGGGGTGTTCTGGATCGGTGGTCTCGGTGCTTTCGCCGGCATGATTCTCTCACCCTCGGGTGCATTTGGCACCCACGGGCCAGATCTGCTGCTGGCTGCCCTGGTTTGCACTTCTGCCTCCGACGTACTGGCTTACGCTGGTGGTTCTGTATTTGGGCGTCACCGGATCGCCCCCAAAATCAGCCCCTCCAAGACTGCCGAGGGCCTGCTTATCGGTGCGTTAGGTTCTATTCTGGCTGGGACGTTCATAGCAAGCAGTATTAGTCCGCTTTCTATGTCAAAGGGATTCCTTTTGGGTCTCGTGATCGCAATTGTGGCACCGATTGGGGATCTGGCGGAGTCATTGATGAAGCGGGATATAGGAGTAAAGGATTCGGGATCTCTTCTGCCAGGCCATGGTGGCATTTTGGACCGAATCGATGGCGTCCTGTTCGCTCTGCCCTTCGTTTACTATCTACTTCGCCTCATCCACGGCTAGAACCGTAAACCGGTGTTGATCAAAGTGAGACTATGGAGCTAGCCAGAACTGTAGCAATCTATGGGTCGACCGGATCCATAGGAACTCAGGCCCTAGACGTGATAAGGAGCGAACGACACCGGCTTCAACCGACTGTTCTCGTTGCGTCGGATTCTGTGGAGCTGCTAGCAAGTCAGGCCATGGAGTTCAAGCCCGATGCAGTCGGAATTGTTAATTCCAAAAAGGCACGGGAGCTGAGATCGCTCGTTGATTCGTCGATTGAAATCGCTGTCGGGGACGAGATCTTCGACCTTGTTGACAGGGCTGAGGTTGTTCTAAACGGCGTAGTTGGATTCGCCGGACTAAGGGTGACTTTGGCAGCTGTCTCGAAGCATCGAGTGCTTGCGTTGGCAAACAAGGAGTCTCTAATAGCGGCTGGTGAGATTGTGAATCTCGCACTTTCAGAGTCAACGGCGCAGATACTGCCTGTCGATTCGGAGCACTCGGCGATCTTTCAGTGTCTGGAGGGGCGGAACTGGGTACCAGCGGAGACCCGGTTGATCCTGACAGCATCCGGCGGACCATTTTTGAGCTCTACTTCAGACGAGCTGGACAATGCCAATCTGGAGATGGCTCTGAATCATCCAACCTGGTCGATGGGACCTAAAATCACCGTGGACTCCTCAACGCTCGTGAACAAAGGGCTTGAGGTGATAGAAGCCCACTTTCTATTCGACGTCGACTACTCAGCGATCGAAGTAGTGATCCATCCTCAGTCCATTGTCCATTCAATGGTCGAGTTTTCTGACGGTTCTACGATCGCGCAGTTGTCCAAGCCGGACATGCGGTTAGCCATATCCCGGGCGCTGCTTTATCCCGATCGGGCTCAAGCCCCCTACGGTGCTATGGGTTGGCCGACTGAAACCAAGCTGGAATTCTTTAGGCCAGATTTGAGGAACTTTCCCGCATTAGGATTAGCTATTGACGCAGGAATTCTTGGGGGCGGTGCACCGTGTTGGTTCAATGCAGCTAACGAGGTGGTAGTCTCGCACTTCCTACTAGGAGAGTTTTCTTGGAGGACGATCTCCAACCTGTTGGGAATCTCCATGGAACGCTACGACGGTTCTAAGCCTACTTCAATAGAAGAGGTTTACTATCTCGATGAGAGCGCAAGGCGCGTCACTGAGGCGGTTGTCAGAGGATTCGTGTGACAATAGATGATTTAGATCGCACTGTAGCTGACGCAGCTGCGTCAGCAGTAGAGGCGACGACCTTGCGGGACGCGCGTGGGCAAGGCGGAAGGCCGTGGGTAAGGGTCGTTGTCATAGGCGGCGTCTTATTGCTAGTTGCTGCGTCAACCTCCTCCCTTCCTACGGTCCTTGTGGTTGTCGCTATCGTGGCGATGATCATGATCCACGAGCTGGGGCACTTCACAGTGGCAAAGCTGTCTGGAATGAAGGTAACTGAGTTCTTTCTCGGCTTCGGTCCGAAACTCTTCTCCTTCCGGCGTGGTGAAACCGAGTACGGAGTGAAGGCGATTCCGGCGGGCGGTTACGTCAGAATCATTGGCATGAACGAGTTGGATGAGGTAGCCCCAGAGGACGAGGCCAGAACCTACCGAAATGCAAGCTTTCCGGCTCGGATCGCCACCTCCTTAGCAGGTTCGTTCATGCACTTTGTCATGGCATTTCTCATTCTCTGGTCCATCTTCAGCTTCGTCGGAGTATCGGACGCGAGTAAAATTGTTGTGGGAGGACTATCGGCGTTCCAAGGGGGTCCATCTCCAGCCGAGCTGGCAGGAGTGCGACCAGGAGACCAGATTGTGGCGGTCGATCATCATTCGGTGACTTCGGCGCAGATGCTGGCCCAAACCATCAACTCGAACACAGGCAAGCGCGTTTCGCTGTCGATCATACGTTCTGGGCACGCCATGAATATTAACGTCACGCCAACCGACGCCAGATATGTCATGGAGGCGGGACATCACATCTATACCGGGAAGTCGCCACTTGGTGTTATAGGTATCGAACTTAGCTACGGGACCCAGACCTACTCGGTCATTGGGGGCCTTACCAAGACTTTCGGTGGTATGGGCTCAGCTACCTGGCAGACGATTACAGCCTTGGGCTCTCACTTCTCACCACACGGAATCTCTCAGTACATATCCCAGCTTGCTCACCCGAGCACTAACCCGTCCTCTTCTGGCGCTCAGTCCCGCTTCGAATCACCTGTCGGAATTGTGAGGCTCGCATCTCAGGCGGTCCAAGCCGGACTTGGAAGCGTCCTGACTCTGCTGTTTTCGATCAACATCTTCGTCGGGATTTTCAATCTCGTTCCACTTCTGCCGCTCGATGGAGGTCATGTTGCGATCTCCGTCTATGAGTGGGTCAGGTCGCGTAAGGGAAAGAGGTACCAGATGGATGTGACGAAGCTACTTCCTCTGACCTACCTGGTCTTCACGGTTCTGGTTCTGCTTGGCTTGACCGCACTTTACTTAGATGTGACCCACCCGCTTGGTAATCCGTTTGGATAGTAAAACGTTGCGCCGGGCAACCCCGACGCACCTCTCTGGAGAGTGATATTTTGAGTCGTCCCAACCTCACGATGGCAGAGCGTAGACCGACTAGGCAGATATTTGTTGGCAAGGTTCCTGTAGGTGGCGATGCGCAAGTGAGCGTGCAGTCCATGACCACCACTAAGACGGCCGATGTCGAGGGCACACTCCGTCAGATCTACTCCTTGGCAGCTGCAGGTGCTGACATAGTGCGATGTACCTGCAATGAGGAGGAGGCCGCCGAAGGACTCGCACATATCGTGCCAAGGTCACCAGTTCCGATAGTCGCTGATATTCATTTCCATTACGAGATGGCGCTGGCTGCACTGGATGCCGGAGTCGCATGTCTCCGATTGAATCCGGGCAACCTTCGCAAACCAGAGGAGATTAAACTGGTCGCCTCGGAGGCGCGTGATCGGCGTGTTCCGATTCGAATTGGTGTTAATGCAGGTTCTCTCCACCCCGATCTTTATAAGAAGTACGGTGGAGCAACTCCCGAGGCGATGGTTGAATCTGCACAACGTGAGCTCGAGCTTTTCGCAGAAGTTGACTTCTTTGACGTGAAGATCTCGGTTAAGGCCTCCAACGTACCACTTATGGTCGAGTCGTATAGGATGCTTTCCCAAGCGGTGGATCACCCTCTCCACCTCGGAGTAACAGAGGCTGGTCCCCCCCCGGCAGGACTGATCAAGGCGACTGCTGGTATTGCAACCCTGCTAGCCGAGGGGATTGGGGACACCATCAGATACTCACTCACTGCGGATCCAGTTGAGGAGGCACGGGCCGGAAGACAACTGCTTGAGGCGCTGGGGCTGAGGGAGCGTAAAGGTCTCGATCTGATTGCCTGTCCTTCGTGTGGACGCGCCGAAATTGACGTAATCGCGTTGGCCAAGGAGGCCCAGACGGAGTTGGAGAAGCTGGGCTTTCCCATTCAGGTGGCTGTGATGGGTTGTGTTGTGAATGGACCGGGTGAAGCACGAGAGGCCGATTTGGGTATCGCGGGCGGCAAGCATAAGGGCCACCTCTTTATAAGAGGGAAGATAGTCCGTGTTGTTAATGAGGACCGGATGATCGAGGAACTTGTGTCGGAGGCGAAGTACCTAATGGAGCAGGGTGTGGAAGCAAGGCTCCTTGCCGCTGATCCTACAGCGGAGTCCGAGGCGGCCGCCGACAGGGAGGAACTTTTCAAGCTGAGTGGGAGCGACCCTAATGCCACGGCGGGGCGGATTGAAAGTATCAGACGGCGGGTGACGCCTACGGAGTGAGGGTCTCCCCGATTCCGTAAATAGGTCGGGACCTAGTCGACCGTGGTAGTACTCCGCTAAGCTGCCGGGATGCGAATGTCCAATCTGGTTCTTAAGACGCTTCGTGAAGCTCCCTCCGATGCTGAAGCTATCAGCCACCAGCTCCTGTTGCGGGCTGGGTACATACGGCGACTTGCTTCGGGCGTCTACTCATTTCTGCCGCTCGGTTATCGGGTACTGAGGAAAGTGAACCAGATTGTAGAGGAGGAGTTCGAGCGTGCCGGTGCACAGCAGGTACTGCTGCCGGCGTTGCAACCTGTAGAGATTTGGGAGGCTACCGGTCGCCTCCAAACGATGGCAGAAGTCCTCATGAAGGTCGAATCTAAAGGTGGAGACTTCGTACTTGGACCCACCCATGAGGAAGCAGTCATACAATCGATCTCCTCGGAGTTAGGGACCTACAAGGAACTTCCCGCCACCGTGTACCAGATCCAAACCAAATTTAGAGACGAGACTCGTCCGAGGTTTGGACTCCTCAGGACCAAAGAGTTCATCATGGCTGATGGCTACTCCTTCGATGAGGATCAGGATGGAATGCGGACCTCTTATCAGAAGATGTACGACGCCTACGTCAGGATTTTCGAGAGGTGCGGAATTGAGTTCTTTCCGGTGGAGGCCGATGCCGGGGCCATCGGTGGCGAGGTAAACCATGAATTCATGGCACCGTCGGCAATTGGTGAGGATCATTTCGCAAGTTGCGAGTCCTGTGGGTACGCTGCCAATGTAGAAACCGCCAGATCCCATGAGCGGACGATCGAACACGGCGATCTGTCCTTGGCGGAGATGAGGGTGCATGTGACACCAGATGCACCGGGCGTCGAGGCTGCTGTAAAGGCTATATCGGACCAGGGAGTTGAACTTCGACCCGATGCGATGCTCAAGTGCATCGCATCGATATCGAGTGGTGGTCAAATCGTTCTTATGTTGGTGCCAGGAGATCGTGAGGCGAGGTTGCCTGCTGGTCTAACTCTTATGACGGATCTCGATTTCGAGCGGTTTCCCTTTCTGCGCAAGGGCTATATCGGTCCGATGAACATGTCTGAGCACAATGTGAGGATCGTAGCCGACTACTCGGTTTCCGAAAGGCAGTGGTGGGCGACTGGAGCAAACGTCACCGGTTCACACGTCTCGGGCGCAGTTTTGGGGAGAGATTTCTTTGTAGACCAATGGGATTCGGTAAGTGTGGTTCGCGATGGGGATCCCTGTCCACGGTGCTCGCACGAGCTCAGTTTGGTACGGTCTGTCGAGGTTGGCCATACGTTCCAGTTAGGACTCACCTATTCGTCGAAGATTCCTTCTGCGAGCTTCGTTGGGGCTGATGGAGCGACCCACCCGTTCTGGATGGGATGTTATGGGATCGGAATGACCCGGCTTCCGGCGGTCATCGTTGAGTACTTCGCTGACGCCGCTGGCATCCGGTGGCCAAAGGAAATTGCTCCCTACAAAATAGGAATAGTGAGCATTGGCGCTTCTAGGTCAGAAACTGTCAGATCTGAATCTGAGAGGCTATACCAGGAATTGTCTGGCAAGGGCATGGAGGTTTTGTACGATGACAGGGATCTTGGTCCGGGTGTGAAGTTTGCGGACGCAGAGTTGATCGGAACGCCTTTCGTGCTAGTGGTAGGCCAGCGTGGACTCGATAGTGGGAGACTTGAAATACGAGATCGAATGAGAGGAACGACCACCGAAGTTTCTCTGAATGATGTCGTGAACTACCTGGACTCTGTTTAGCTGCAGTTCGGACCCCGTCGACCGCAGGGTAGGACGGGGTATACTTGGCAGCAGATAGTTTTCGGTCGGCTTTGCCGGCGAGGGACGACGTGGGCCTTGGCCCGCGTTTTTGTTTCTTTAAGGCCGAATATGTGCTTCGGAGGGAGGTGAGGAGAAGTTGGGTAACAATACCAAACGGGGATTGCGAGCAGAGGATATCGATCGCATAAGTGAAGAAGTCTCGGCGGCGGTGGCGAGCTTGGGACTTGAACCACTTGAGATTGAATTTCGTTCGGGTAGCCTTCGGATTGCACTGGACTCTGATCCGACGCCTGACCTTGAAACCATCACTAGTGCATCGAGACTTATCGCTGAGCGACTCGAGGCTGGAATCGATGATTTGATTCCTGCACTCTCGTCCGGATACGAACTCGAAGTTTCCTCTCCAGGTCTGGAGCGATTACTGAAGAGACCGGAACATTTTAAAAGATACGTGGGAAGCAAGGTTGCGCTGACCGTGCGTAATGGTGCCAAGACTACGAAGCTCAAAGGAAAGCTAGTCGAGGCGGGTACCGTGGAGATCGCGGTCTTGGTTGAGGGCACAAAAGATCTCGAACGCTTCTCCTATGGTGAAGTAGAAGTGGCTCGAACGGTCTTCGTCTGGCCTAGTGCCAAGGGTCAGCCCGATCAGGTTGCAGATGTAGTGCTTGATGAGCTGGGAGAGTTCGAGGATCTCGACGAAGCGTATTTCGAGGATCAATTTGATAATTGAGGTGGGGAATAGGGAAGGTGTCCGGGAGAATTGCGACCGAGGATGCTGGAGATCGAGTACTTCCCTCTGAACTTGGTTCCGGGGGATTTCTGCACATGATACACCAGTGCTCCCCGAGGGAGTTTTAGTCGGCACCAGAAGAGGATTTTGGACGGTTAGGGGTAAAAAAGTATGGCACGCAACAGTCAAGACCTAATGGAAGCTTTGAGTCTCATATCCCAGGAGAAGGGGATTGCCGTAGACGTACTTCTGCAGTCGTTGGCGAATGCTCTTCTTGCGGCATACAAAAGAATGCCGGAATCTGCGGAGGAGGCACTTGTACTGATCGATCCAGACACTGGCGAGATATCGGTATGGGGCCAGGAACTCGATGAAGATGGCAATGTAGTCAGAGAGTGGAACGATACCCCAGCTGACTTTGGACGGATAGCGGCACAGACTGCCAAGCAGGTGATGTTCCAGAAAATACGTGAGGCCGAGCGTGATCTGAAGTATGAAGAGTATGCAGGTAGAGAAGGCGACATAGTCACCGGAATTATCCAGCAGACAGAGAACAGGTACACACTTCTGGATCTCGGTAAGGTGGAGGCGCTGCTTCCATTTATGGAGCAAGCCTCTGGTGAGCGTTATGAACACGGAAGTAGGGTAAAGGCCTACATCGTCGAGGTGCGAAAAACAGCAAAAGGGCCACAGATCGTCGTTAGCAGGACTCACCCGGGTTTGATCAAGAGGCTTTTCGAGCTTGAGGTTCCGGAAATTGCAAGTGGGATCGTAGAGATCAAAGCCATTGCGAGAGAGCCCGGTCACAGGACCAAGATCTCAGTCTGGTCGAACGACCCAAATGTTGATCCAGTGGGTGCTTGCGTGGGTGCGCGTGGTGCGAGGGTTCGAATGGTTACCAACGAACTGAGAGGTGAGAAGATAGACATCGTCTCGTACTCTGAGGATCCGGCAGAGTACATAGCCAGGGCTCTGCAGCCAGCTCATGTGAGGGAAGTGCGACTCGATGATGTAGAAGGCACTGCAACGGTAGTGGTAGAGGACGGTCAGCTCTCGCTGGCCATAGGTCGAGAGGGTCAGAATGCGAGGCTGGCAGCAAGGCTAACTGGTTGGCGAATCGACATCAGGTCTGAGACTGACATGGCTGGCCAGAGCGATTATTGGGCAGAGGGTAGCTGGGAAGAGGATGAAAATGGCGAACTCGTCTGGAGAGATGCCGAAGCCAAGGGCGACGCCGAATTAGAGGCTGAAAATGCAGCCGATACTCCTGGAATTGCACCAGTAGCTGATGAGAGCAGCACTCTCTGAGTCAAAATGTAGCCAAGGAAATCCTGCGACGTCGCAACCCTCGTACCTGTGTTGGCTGTCGTGCCAAAAGGGACAGGAGCGAACTCGTTCGTTACTACCGTTCGGATCAAGGCAGGCTCGCTCGGTCTGGATCTGGTCGGGGGGCTTGGCTTTGTAGCGGAGGCGATGGCTGTATGGACATGGCTATCAAGCGCGGTGCTTTCACCCGAGCCTTCCGGAGCGATGTGACTCTCGATTTTGCGGCGGCGTTTGACGGCTGATTGGATGTTTCTCCAACTGTGACGCAACTGCATCGGATGTCATCGGGACCGGTTTGCAGGCACTGACAATTTGTGGCAGTTCTTGAACTGCGCCGCCCGGTGGCGGCTGGTTATTTTCTGGTTGAAGCTGGCTTCGGATTGCTAGTTCTAGGTCAGCTTTTATATGTGTGCGTAAGTCGCGTCCATATTGGGCTAGGCTCACATACGCCAAATAGCCTTTTTCGTGCCCGCTGGGCAGAGTAGTGGCTCGCAATCGGTCCGATTTCGTAATCGGTAATGGTGCGCGCGTACTTACGTTCTAGGCTGTTTATGGTTTTTCGGGCAGTTTGCCGAGTACACGGCTCCCCCGTAATGACCCGGAGGTCTTGGTTCGCAGTTGGGTAGGAAGATCAGAGTTTATGAGCTCGCAAAAGAGCTTGACATTAGTAACAAAGAGGCATTAGACCTCTGTATAGCTTTGGGCATCGGAGTGAGAAGTCACTCTTCGAGCATTGAAGATGCGCAAGCCGATCGGGCTAGGCGCAAAGCCGAGCGTGACGGCATAGGTCATCGTGGAGCTGATATTGGACATGCGTCCGAGCAGCCGACGGCGGCAACTAGAGAGACATCGCAACCGTCGAGCCCGGTAATAGAACGCCCGGTAGAGGCCAGAGCCGAGCAGAAGACGCCGGAAGAGGCAGGTCATGTTACTGCCAATCCCGCATCGGCTCCCGCTGTACCGCATTCCCAACCGATCAGGTCTGACGCTCCGACTAGACCGACAGTAGCGGCAACTACGCAGGTTAAGCCGACGGTTCCCGAGGGGGGTCGTCGAGACTTGGCACAGGTGATCGCCGATGAGGAGCGGAAGTCCTCGGGCCTAGAAACTAGGGCTCAGCAACCGCCGGCACGACCGAGGGACGCTGTTCAGCCGAACCAGCCGAAGATGGACGTGGCAGCAGCGAGACCCGCGTCCCCTCCGCAGGGTTTAGTTGGACAACCCAGACCGTCGGCACCCCAGCAGCGCCGCGTTCCAGGGACGCCGCCTGGAGCTCTAAGTCCAACTGGAAAGCCAATCCCACCGCCACCTGGTGGTCCACCTAGGTCGATTTCTGGAAAACCTATCCCACCGCCGCCGAGAGCGGTGCCTGGGGCTAGGCCATCACAGGATCGCGGAGGACCACGACCAGGTGGCTTCTCAGGACCACGCACGGGCGGTGCCCCAACGGGTGGACCAGGAGGCGATAGAGGACCACGACCAGGTGGCTTCTCAG
>JABEUN010000014.1 GCA_013044385.1 Acidimicrobiaceae bacterium | reverse complement strand
TTTCCAACCAGAGCCGACACGGAGCGCTTAGGGACCTCAAAGGTGGCTAGGTCCAAAGCGGCATTTTCCTGGTAACGCTTCGACAGACCCTTAGCTGATATTGCAACCACTTGCCGCCTCCTTAGCTTTGATAGAGCGAATGGCTGTGTTCGTAAGGTGTGACAGAGATTCCCAGGCAAGTCCGTCCTGTCTTGCCTGGGTCACGAGGTCTTCGAACCTTTGTCGGTAGGCCTCAAATAGCTCAGGATTCGTACCTTGAGGAAGGCCAACAATTACGGTTCCAACGCCTTGGAGTGCTTGAGCGATTCCAGCGTACTCAAGTTCTCTATAAGCCTTCATGACCGTATTAGCATTGATCGCGGTTACTCGAGCCACTTCGCTGACTGACGGCAGGTAATCTCCCACAGCGACTTTCCCGATATGCAATGCCTCTTTGACCTGCTCAACTATTTGGAGGTAGGGGGGGATGCCGGTAGTCCGATCAACGGAAAACTGGATCTTTCCCTCTGTCATACCTATAGCATATTAGCAGTTTGAATGTAACGCGCCAGTCGAGAACGTGCAATGAATGAGACCAGCAGCCGTATAGCCAGTCTGATCGGCGAGCTTTGTCGAAGCCGGGAACCCTATCGGAGTACCCAGATGTCTGCTAGGTGGCTGACCGCAGTGGGTGGCCGACCTATTCCGATGTCCTGGGCCCCACCAGAAATGGACTTTCATGGTTGAAGGCAACACCCTGTCTATCACCAGAGCATCTCGCCCACTAGTGAGCCTGATTGGAGATGCAAAAGAGTCCAGATGTCAGCCCAACGTTGGCAGCCAGTTTTTCAAACCCACGGGAAGGTTCTAGCGGGCCTTCTGGCATGAAAACATAAGACCTATTTTGGCACCAGTTCAGCGGTGTTCCAGTCAGGCCACCCAGCAGGACTCGATTGGAGCCTACGCGCCAATGACGACCGAACGTCAACTCTCGACGGTGCTTAGCGAGCTCGCCTAGACCATGGTGACCGACTTGCCAATTCAGGGAATTCTGGAACGCCTAGTGCAGCGCACCCTCGCGATCCTGCCCGTCACTGCAACGGGGGTGACCTCATTATGCCAAATGCAAGTCCCCGGCATTCGCAGCGTCAGTCGAGTCGGCAATGCGTTAGGACCTCGATTTGAGCCATTGAACCACCCTAGATTCGATGGAGACTGTTGCGCTTGGATTTAGGAGACCCGGTAGGTCTCCACCAAGCGAGCATAGTACATCTCTTTGGGCTCCTAGGAATGTCAAGTTAATTTGGCCCCACCGCGCGCATCGAAAATGGCCCCACCCACAACTTGACGGTGGCTCCTAGGCTGAAGGGATGGGCGGACCCTCTCTGAAACTCTCGAATACTGTGCTTCAGCTGAAGATCACTCTGCTCGATGTTGACCCGCCAATCTGGCGTCGGATCCTGGTGCCGGCTTCGTTTGCGCTTCCCCGGCTTCACCGAGTCCTTCAGGAGGTGATGGGCTGGCAGGATTCGCACCTTCACGCCTTTGATATCAAGGACAAGCGCTACGTGATGTCCGGCATCGACGACTGGGGTGACTTCCCAGACGATATCATCGAAGACGGCATAAAGATCGCCAATCTCTTAGACGTCGGCGACACCTTCTTATATCGGTACGACTACGGCGACGGCTGGGAGCACCTCGTTGTGCTCGAAGACATCTCATCGGTAGACTCAGCTCTGCTCCACGCCGTCTGTCTCGGGGGCGAGCGCGCCTGCCCTCCCGAAGACGTGGGCGGTACGCCAGGTTACAAGTACTTCCTCGAAGCCATAGGCGACGTATCGCACGAAGAGCACGAGGACTACCTAGTGTGGGCTGGGGGCAGCTTCGACCCAGAGGCCTTCAATCTCGCCCTGACGAATGTCGGACTCCAGCGTATCCGATAGTCAGGACTTTAGCGCCTGCTTGGCTTTGGTAGCGCAAAGACGATAGCTGTCGGAGCCGGTCTCGATGATCGTCGCGTTGAATGTGAGCCGGTCGATAATGGCGGCTACCAGTCGAACGTCACTTATGACCTTGCCCCACTCCGAGAACGGCAGATTGGAAGCGGTGGTGACCGAGGACTTCTCCTCGCGTTCGGTGAGAATCTGAAAGAGAAGCTCGGCCCCTCTTGCATCTAGGGCCACGTAGCCCAGTTCATCGAGCAACAGTAGGTCTACGCGTCCGTAGCGCGCCACGAGCTTGGAGAGGCGCCTCTTATCGGCGGCTTCGGCTAGTTCGTTTACCAGTTGCGCGCATGTCACGTAGCGAACCGAGTGGCCTTGTTCGCAGGCCTTTAGGCCGAGGACTATCAGCAGGTGGCTCTTGCCGGTTCCCGAGTCGCCGAGCATGACCACCGGCTCACCCCGCTCCAAGTAGCCGCCGGAGCTGAGCATCGCAATGGTGGCGGCATTGACATTTGTAGCAGCGTACAGGTCGAAGTTGCTGAGGCACTTCAAGCGTGGGAAACCTGCAGCTGATATCCTGCGCTGGCGCCTGCGCTCCTCGCGATCGTCGAACTCTGCTGCCAGCACGTTGGCGCGGAACTCGAGATAGGTGGCATGGTCTCGCTCGGCCTCGCCGGCTTGGGATTGGGCCCTTCTACGAACGCTCGGCAGTCTCAGCGAGCGTGCACTTATATCAATGGAGGCCAGGGCCCCAGCGTCGCTTTTCATCAGCGGACCTCCAGCAACTGGTCATAATGGGTAACCTCGGGCGCCCCACGATCGAAGACAGAAAGGGAGGGATCCCAAAGAACGTTCGGGGGAACGGAATTTGTCGAGCGCAACGGTAATATTTGGGTTCCGCCAATTGGTGACCCTGGCGGCGACCAAACCGTCGAGCTGATGGTAGCAATAGCAAACAACAAGGTCAGTATCGAAACACTCACCGACTGGGTTTTCGAGCGAATATCGATATCGCCCGAATAGAAGCGGACCTCCTAGACCGACTCTTTCCTCGGATTCTGGGCCATGATTGTTGCAATGTTGGGTCTCTCCGAGCAGCCGCTGTTTGCAAATTAGGACTTCATGAAGTATGACCAGCGTAAATGGTGGGCCCGGTGGGGATCGAACCCACGACCAAGGGATTATGAGATGGCTTGAAAGTGTCCGAACTGGTAGTCAAAGTGCGCAGCCTGTCCCATAATTGCAGCTCCCGGTTTCGCAATATAAAGACCATTGCGACCCAGTGAGACTGGATGGGACGCATTCGGACACATTTGTTGGGTGGATTGTTGGGTGGACAGGGTTGCTTTATCAGTCACCCGAGGAGATGCAAATTCGGCAAGTCAACTACCTCTCAATCGAAACTTCTTGACCCACATTCAGGTAAGAACAAGTCGGAAATGCCGTCTCCATCATATTTATAGTTGTAGTCGTGTTCTCGCACTGACGAGTTGGGTAAGCCTAGGCCGTCTCGATTCTCGCGACCAAATCAACGACGTCAGCAAATGCCCGGTCAAATGTCAACTCGACCTGCCCATCCTCTGCAAGACGTCGCCAGGTTTCTCGCCACGACGGCTGCTCTGAAAGTACCGGCGGCCAGGAATGCCTGCCTCGGAGTTCAAAAATCTCCCTACAAGCAGCTGACAGAGCCGGATACTCCTCCAAATCAACTAATTCCGCGATCAACAGAATGTCGTAAAGGTCCCTGACTCTAATGTTCGGATGACCGTCTGTGGGTGGCTCGGTGCACGCATGCAATTTTTGAGCAATCTGGTACCTTGCTGGCAGAAATGCAATCTTACCAGGATCAGGCAATTGAACCGGCGTTAGGGAAATCGCCACCCTGTGATATTCCGGGGAATCTAAGCTAGCGCCTTCAGCTGCCGACATCTCGAATGCTACAGTCGAAAAGGGTTTGGAATTGTACGCCAACTTTATCTTTCCCCTCCATGGCGGAGGAGTTATGCCAGCGCGGGTGATCTCTGCTTCGTCAGAGAGCACGCCCTCAAACCCAGACCAACCTCTCTTAAGCGCAGACCGAAGAAGATCACGCGCTTCAATGATATCTCCGCGAAATGCGGTATCAAGATCGCTGGTAGTACGCGCCCGAGCGCCAAGACGCAACTGCAGTCCTGCCCCACCCTTAATGACGAGTCTTGCCCTGCCATCTTCTCCAGGTAGTCCGTCAAGCATGGCCGCGATAGCCGTAAATCCCAAAAGACGTCGCAAGCGACTCTGTCCGAGTTCAGATCCTTCTCGTGCCCACACATCAATTAGTCGTTCCAAGTGCTGTCTATCGCCTGGAATCCGATCACTTTCGCTCACTTAGCCCCCTCTCCTTATCATCAAGAGCTGCCAAAAGCCTTGCCGCTCGACGGGTCCCTATTAGTTCACGCCGACTGGCCTTTGTAATGGCCTGCTCTATAAGGCTGCCGTCAACACCCTCGTCCATGGCAACCTCGATGGCGAGAAAAGGGGAGACGACCCGGATGTCATCTACTTCGTCAATTTGGTCTGTTGGAATATCTCTCCTCAAGAAGACGACGTCCTTTCGAATTCGTCGTATTCGCAGACCCGGGGGTACTATGACTTCGATCCGGTGTGGATTAACGTCAGCAAGGTCCCAAAGGTCAAGAGCAGCTTCGCCAGCGAGAACACCATGGTCTCCAGCTAGAAGAACTGCCTCAGCATAGTCGTCGTGAGGGCGATGCGGCACTAAGGAAATACGGTATAGACCTCGTGCTCGCTGCTCAGCGCGACCCCGCAGTGCAAGCGCCCGAAGTCGTTGAGGGTCAACTCCGACTCTTCGAGCATCCCCTACTGTCACATATCCGTGTTGCTGAATAGCAACTTCCAAGAGCACATCCAGCGCCGTCATGACAATAGTGTACCAAATAACGAACTCTTTTACCATATTTATTGCATAGAGTGCCATTTTCGTCCATATTAACGAACGAATCAGTTGTCCACCCCGCGCGCATATAAGTCAGAGTAAGTGAGCCAACAAATGACTCCAAGCACTGAGTTGAGCTTTAAACTCCACTCTGGTAGACCAAATTTCGGGCATAACTGAAAATCATGGCTCAAGAACCAGAGGGTGGTCGGATCCCACATGCATACCCAGGAGACTTGTAAAGTCGGGTTCTCCGAGGTCAGGGAAATCCAAACCCTATAACTTAATTGGTTTTCACCAGCATAAATATATAGTGGGCCCGGTGGGGATCGAACCCACGACCAAGGGATTATGAGTCCCCTGCTCTGACCGCTGAGCTACAGGCCCGATGTGCTACAACCAAAAAGGCAGCAGCAAAATCAAAAGCTCCGGGGGAGAGACTCGAACTCTCAACCACACGATTAACAGTCGCGTGCTCTGCCAATTGAGCTACCCCGGAATCTCAAAGGATGCTAGCCGCTCAAGCGACATCGACCGACACTTTTCAGCCCTCTAAGAGACCCTTGAGTTCCTTGTTGATGCGTGGATCCCGGAGCCTCATGATCGCCTTCTGTTCAAGCTGCCGGATACGCTCTCTGGAGATCTCATGAAGCTCGCTCGTCTCATCGATGGAGTGCGGCCTATCGCTACCCACCCCAAATCGGTAACGCATAATCTCCTGTTCTCGGTCGGTCAGGAATCCCAAAGCATCGTTCACAACCGATGAAACAACTTCCCGGTCCAACATCATGAATGGATCCTCGGAATCTTCGTCCTTCAGTGTGTCACCTAAGGACTGTGAATCGAAGCTCGATCCCGCTGGCGCTTCGAGCGACAGCGTGTCGCGAGAGAGCTGCAAAAGCTCATTCACCTTATGGACGTCGGCCCCCACCATCCTGGCAAGTTCCTCCGGGCTTGGCTCACGCTCGAGCTCTTGAAGCAGCTGACGTCGTGCCCGGTATATCTCATTCAGCAGTTCGGCCGCGTGCGCCGGCATACGAATCGGCCTGACCTGTTCGCCGAGACCCTTCACGATCGCCTGGCGGATCCACCAGGTCGCATAGGTCGAAAACCGAAATCCCTTGGCGTAGTCGAACTTCTCCACGGCCCTCATCAGGCCGATGTTCCCCTCCTGGATCAGATCAGAAAAGCTGAGTCCCCGACCACGGTAGTTCTTTGCGATAGAGACCACGAGCCTTAGGTTGGCCTTGGTCAACCGCTCCCGTGCATCATCACCAGCACGGACAACTGCAGAGTCCAAAGGAGTACCAGATCCAGCCGCTATACGCTCCTTCGCCTCCAGACCCGCCTCGATCGCTTTTGCGAGCTCTACCTCTTCAGGACCGCTGAGCAGCGACGTTTCTCCTATCTCCTTGAGATAGGAGCGAATCGTGTCGTCATTGAAGTAGCGGTCTGTTCCTGAATATGTCATAATCGACTCTCTTGGCCGAGTTCGTCTGAATAGGTGTCACTCTGCTTTAACCATGCTATTAGTTGGCCAGCTGCCCTGTCTCTACTTGTGAGATCCCTAAGCTCCTCAACCCACTTCTTCGCGCCGCCAACTTCGCGCACCAAGTCTGACTGACCAGAGACAGGAAACGACGGCGACCTCAGCCGACTAGAAAGGAGACGTATCCTCCGGGACGAGGCGACCTCAACCTGGCGTGCGACAACGTCCAAAGGATCAACCTCTCTCTGCTCACTTGCAAGCTCGAAGAAGAGGCGAGCTACTTCGCCGCCTATCTCCTCCACAATTATCGCACCCTCTCTGGTATTCTCCACCTCCTGGAGCAGTCTTGCCAACATCACTTGCTCATCCTCGTCAAAAAGCTCCGGAATTATAAACTCCGAGTAGAGGCCCGGATCAGCAACGAGCAGCCGCAGCGCCTCGTGGGCAGGCCTGTTTGACCGGTGGCGAGCCGAACCTAAGCTCTTTGATTGTTCGGATGTCGTTGCCCCTCGTCCACCAACTGAGATACCCCGTCCGATTTCACGCAATCTTGACTCGACAACCTTGATATCCATCCCGGTCCGATCCGCGATAAAGGGGACGTAGTTGGACCTAACCAGAGGACTCGGGTGCTCTGCCACCATCCGGAGACCAGCCTCGGCTGCGGTGGCTCTGCCCTCGTTAGAGGAAAGATCGGCACGGGCGAGCTCCCTTTCGATACGGAACATTAGAAATGGTCGGGCCTCTCTGACCGCTGTGGCCAGTGCGTCTGGATCACTTACGCCGAGTTCGCCTGGATCCTTTCCACCAGGCAGATCTACGACCATCAGCTCGAGCTGATGCTTCCTCTCGAACTGGTATAGCCTCTCGGCCGCTGACTGCCCGGCGGAGTCGGCATCGAATGCAAGCACCACCCTCTTGGCAAAGTTCTTGATGCGCTCGAAGTGCTCAGGTGACAGAGCCGTTCCACAGGTTGCTACCGCATTAGTCACCCCCGATTGAAACATAGCTATGACGTCTGTGTAACCCTCACAAACGACTATCTCGCCACGATTCACTACCTCGGACTTCGCCAAATCCAGTGCGTAGAGTACTCGCCTTTTGGAATAGAGCGGCGTCTCGGGCGAGTTCTTGTACTTCGGTAAAGAGGCCTGGTCGGGTGAGCGCGCCTCACTGATCGATGGCAGAATCCTCCCCCCGAATCCGATCACGGAACCTGATGTATCCCGAATCGGGAACACAATCCTTCCCTGCAGATGGTCGCGCAGTCTTCCAGAGGAGTCCTGGTAGCCGAGTCCCGCCTCTACCATGATGTCTGCGGGGGCCTTCAGAGCCCTAGATAACAGGTTCTGACCCGTCGGAGCCCACCCGATCCTGAACTTGTCCCAGGACTGCGTGGTTATGCCCCTCAAACTCAAATAGTCTCTGGCCTCTTTACCCTCTTGTTCGTCGCGAAGCATCCGATAGAAGTACTCCTCCGCCCTCTTCATAAGCGACTGGAGCTGACCCCTCTTTTCCGCCGATTTCGAGTCGAATCCGCCATCACGGCTAAGTTCGATATTCGCCCTGTTTGCAAGGATCTGTAAAGCCTCGAGAAAGTCGACGTGCTCTATCGAGCGGACGAAACTTAGGGCATTGCCCTTCGCTTGACATCCAAAGCAGTAGTAGAGTCCGTCCTCCTGATTGACCGAAAAAGATGCGGTATCCTCCGAGTGAAAAGGACACAGACCAACCCAACGCCGCCCACTCCTCCTGAGAGATACGTGCTCAGATATCAGAGCGACAATATCCGTTGCATCAAGCACCCTGGCGACATCATCGGCCAACTAACACACCTCAGTCCAAACGTGAATAATGCCGCTCCATTCTAGGAGACTTATCGCAGCTGCAACGTGGTGAGAAAATCCGGGTAAAGACTGCCTAACCTGTAGTGGTGGAATTAAAAGAGGCGGCTGAGCGCCTGGGAGTACATTATCAAACCGCATATCGATGGGTGAGGACCGGTGAGTTGCGCGCCCACAAGATAGGAACCACCTATTCGGTTGATGAAGCGGACGTGGTGAACTTTCTCGAGGAGCGCAATCGCCCAACTGCTCCGCCATCAAAGACTCAAGTCAGAAACTGGGAACATCAGCAGACTCGATTCAGTGAATTCCTCCTCAGCGGTAAAGAGATCGAAGCCCGTGCGATGGTGCTCCGCCTTTTCGAAGGCGGCGTAGAGGTCGTTGACATCTGCGAATACCTCTTTAGTCCTGTCCTATTTCAGATCGGCGAATTCTGGGCCGAAGGCAGTTTGACTATCGCCGAAGAACACCGTGCCTCGGCAATTTGTGAACGGACCCTCGCAGCACTTATGCAGAACCCACGAGGGCGGCCTAGGGGTGTTGCGGTGATAGGTACACCACCAGGCGATGAGCACTCGCTACCAAGCGCAATGGCAACCGCTGTTCTACGCAGTCTGAGATGGCAGGTGCATCACCTCGGTACTCAGGTGCCCCCAAAGGACTTCTTAAAGCTGGTCACCGACGTCGGAGCCGACCTCGTGGTCATAAGTGTGACCCACCCTTCAGCTCTTCCAGAAGGTGAGGTGATCGAAGACCTAGTGTCTCGAGCGGGCATTCGAGTCATGATGGGAGGGCCGGGCACCCCTCTGCGGTCCCTAGCTGACATCGCCTCTCGAAGAGTCTGAGACAGCCGGCTGAAAGATCCCTCCAGCTAACTCAGACGCTCGACCCGATCAGCCCAAGCTCTCTGGTCAGTTCTGACATTGCCACAACTACCTCGGGATCGAACTGTACGCCTGACCGCATCTCGAGATGCGTCATTGCATCTCTCGACGTCAGGTGGCCGTTTCGATAGGGGCGCTGGTGAGTTATCGCATCAAATACATCCACTACTGCGATTATCCGTGACAGCTTGGGAATCTGTGCACCCGAGAGCGAAGAAGGATAGCCCTGTCCATTGAACCACTCGTGATGATGGCGAACCGCTTCAGCAATTCGGCCCTGGTCTTTTGAGACCGAAAGAAGTATGTCAGCACCAACATCGGAGTGCCTCCTGACCAAGGAGAGTTCGACCTCGGACAGCGGGTCAACCTTCTGCAGTATGGCCAGTGGAATCACTAGTTTCCCCAAGTCGTGTAACTCCGCGGCCTGACCCAGCTCATCCAGTGCGTCCCCGGACATACCCAAGTGTGAACCCAAAGTCCTCGCAAGGACACCGACCCGGCTGCTGTGGGCGTGGGTGATACCGTCGTGATCCGAAAGTGCCCGCATGAATGACTCTGCGACCAATGGCTCGACGAAACCCCCAGAGTTCACCTACTAGCCTCCACCAATTCAAACTGCGAACAGCTGCCCTGCTCGATCACCGTTGAATCTATCGACCGCCACTGGGGACCACTGAAGGGTTCAATGTGTCAGAGTTGTGAATCCAGAAGTTCCTTGAATTCTCAGAGCGTGATGAGTGCCTGGGCTGCGGCAAGTCGGGCAATTGGAACCCTGAAAGTCGAGCAGCTTACGTAGTCAAGTCCCGCCTTGACGAAGAGGTCTATTGAGGCGGGATCTCCACCGTGTTCGCCACATACACCGATCTTCAAATCAGGTTTGGTCTTGCGACCCCTTTCAACACCAATTCGCACCAACTCGCCCACTCCGGCCTGGTCGATGGTCTTGAACGGGTTCGAGGGCAATAAGCCCTCGTCGATATACCTGGCCATCATCTTTCCCTCGACATCGTCCCGGGAAAATCCGAAGGTCATCTGTGTTAGGTCGTTCGTCCCGAAGGAGAAGAAATCCGCTGCTTCGGCGAGTTCATCGGCCCTGAGCGCTGCCCTCGGAGTCTCGATCATGGTACCGATAGAGACGTCGAGTCCTGACGCACCAACCTCAGCTATCGCATCGGTCACCCAACGGCGAGCCAAGAAGAGCTCTTCCTTGGTCACCGTAAGAGGGATCATGATCTCAACGATTGGCTTTCGGCCCTCCTTCACACACTTTGCAGCGGCCTCCATGAGCGCCCTTACCTGCATCGAGTACAGTCCCGGCTTGATTACGCCGAGCCGGACCCCTCTGGTCCCGAGCATCGGATTAACTTCCTTCCAAGCTTTGGCCGCCTGAAAGAGCTTGGATTCTTCCTCTGTAAGGCCCTCAGCAGCCTCTTTCACCGCCAGCACCTCGGTGTCAGGTAGGAACTCATGCAGCGGCGGATCCAAGAGCCTCACGGTCACAGGTTGACCGTCCATCGCCCTGAGAATTGCCACGAAGTCGTCCCTCTGGGCGACCCTCAGCTCCTCTAAGGCACTCGCCTCCTCCTCTCCATCTTCGGCCAGGATCATCCTGCGAACGATTGGAAGGCGGTCTTCTGCGAGAAACATGTGCTCGGTTCTACAAAGTCCGATTCCCTCTGCACCAAAGGATCTCGCAAGGGCAGCATCTGCCCCCGTATCAGCGTTTGCCCGGACCTTGATCCTGTCTTTTCTAAGCTCATCCGCCCATGACAGTAACGTCTGGAACTCAGCAGGCGGCGTCGCAGAGGTCAGTTCGATTGCCCCCAGAACCACCTCTCCGGTACTTCCCTCTATCGAGATCTCATCACCTTCGATGACAGTTACACCCGACGCCACGAAAGTTCTATCGACAATTTTGATCGAATCCGCGCCCACAACCGCCGGCTTACCCCAACCTCTGGCAACCACGGCTGCGTGACTCACAAGTCCTCCACGGGTGGTCAGGATTCCCTCAGCGACCAACATCCCATGCACGTCTTCGGGGGAGGTCTCCTTGCGCACGAGTATCACCTTTTCGCCACGTTTGGTAGCTTCGACCGCCTCGTCGGCACTGAAGTAGACCTTGCCGACCGCCGCGCCGGGTGACGCACCGAGTCCCTTAGCAAGAACCTCCAGGTTCTTGGTGGCAAACTGGGGATGGAGTACTTGGTCGATATGGTCTGAGGTGATCCGCAGCAGTGCCTCCTCCTTCGAGAGTGAGATCACGGGTTCTTTGGTCATGTCAACCGCCATCTTGAACGCGGCGACGCCTGTTCGCTTTCCCACCCGTGTCTGCAGCATCCACAACTTGCCCTGTTCAATCGTGAATTCGGTATCACACATGTCTCTATAGTGACCCTCCAGCCGATCGAAGATCTCCATGAGCTCGGCGTAGACATCGGGAAATCTGTCCTTCAACGCCGAAAGCGGCTCAGTGTTGCGTACACCAGCGACCACATCCTCGCCCTGAGCATTGACCAGGAAATCGCCGTAGGCACCTTTGGCCCCATTGGCCGGATCTCTAGTGAATCCCACTCCAGTACCGGAGTTGTCATCCCGATTACCGAAGACCATGGCCTGGACATTCACCGCAGTGCCAAGGTCACTAGGTATTCCCTCGCGCTGGCGATATGCGATTGCCCTCGAACCGTTCCACGACTTGAAGACGGCCTCGATGGCTCCCTGCAACTGAACAGCAGGATCCTGGGGAAATGGGGAGCCGGTGTGTTCGAGTACCAACTCCTTGAAGGAACCGATCAGGTATCTGAGTAGTTCTGTCGGGACCGCTGCGTCTGAACGGGCGGTGGCAAGCTCTTTAGCGGCCTCGAAGAGACGGTCAAACTCCTCACCAGAGACACCGAGCACGATTCGTGCATACATGTGAATAAATCTTCGGTAGGAGTCGTAGGCGAATCGATGATCGTTGGTCTGGCGGGCGAGGCCTTCGACACTTAGGTCGTTCAGACCCAAGTTGAGAACCGTATCCATCATTCCCGGCATGGAGAACTTTGCTCCCGAGCGGACCGAGACCAGTAGAGGATCTGCAGGGTCGCCTAAGGTCTTTCCCATTTTGGCCTCCAGAGCCAATAGGGCCACCTTGACCTGTGATTCCAACTCATCACTCCAGCCGTCTGACAGATACTGCCGACATGCGTCGGTGCTAATTGTAAAGCCGTGGGGAACAGGAAGATCCAGAACGGAGGTCATCTCTGCCAGATTTGCCCCCTTGCCACCCAACAGATCCTTGAGATCCTTCGGCTGGGCCGAATGCGGGAAATCAAAGGCGAATACCAGCTGCATGCGTCCTCCTATGGGTCGACCGACTGAACACTCTTCCGATCGACTCAAACACGAAGTGAAGATAGGGCGAAGAGTAACTATTTGATGATAGTTGCCACCAAGTAGGTCTAATCCACCCCTACGGCGGCATTATCCCCGAATGGGCTGCTCTGGACTCAGAATCCCAGCTTCGCTGAGAGACTTGGCATTAACTCCGAGATTGGCACCCTCACCTGTTCGGTTGTATCCCTATCCCGGATTGTCACGGCCTGGTCAGTGAGCGTTTCAAAGTCCACCGTTACACACAGAGGAGTACCTATCTCATCCTGTCTACGGTAACGACGGCCGATCGCCTGCGTATCGTCATAATCAGTAGAGTAGCATTCGGCCACGATACGAAATACCCGATCGGCCACCTCACTCAGCTCGGGTTTTTTTGACAGTGGAAGGATGGCGACGCTATAGGGAGCTAGCCGGGGATGGAGTCTTAAAAGCAACCTCTTCTCGTCGGCCACGACATCTTCGTCATAAGCGGCAATCAAAAATGCCATCATCGCCCTAGTGGCGCCTGCTGCGGGCTCAATTACATATGGCGTATAGCGCTCACCGGTCGCCTGATCGAAGTAGTCCAGCTTCTCCCCAGAGCCCGTTGCGTGCGCGTTGAGGTCGAAGTCCGTCCTGTTGGCGATTCCCTCCAACTCTCCCCAACCCCAAGGAAAGTCGAACTCCACATCGACCGTGCCTGCGGAGTAGTGTGACAACTCTTCCGCTTCATGGTGACGCAGCCTGATCATCGACTCAGGTATTCCCAGGCCGAGATACCACGCGTACCGCTCCTTGTACCAATACTCAAACCAGCCCTGCGCCTCAAGTGGCGGCACGAAGAACTCCATCTCCATCTGCTCGAATTCGCGGGTACGAAATACAAAGTTTCCGGGCGTGATCTCGTTGCGGAAGCTCTTTCCGATCTGAGCGATACCGAAAGGCGGTTTGAGTCTGAGCGCCTGTTGGACGGCCTTGAAGTTAACGAACATCCCCTGTGCAGTCTCAGGTCGCAGATAGGCGACAGATGCGTCATCTTCGACCGGACCAACAAAGGTCTTAAACATCATGTTGAATGCTCGAGCTTCTGTTAGGTCGGTGGAGCCGCACTTGGGACAGACGCCACCGATCTGGTCTTCGCGCCAACGTTCCTTGCAGTTTCTACAGTCAACCAGCGGATCCGTGAAGTTGGCAAGGTGGCCAGAGGCCTCCCAGATCTTCGGCGTGGACAGGATAGATGCCTCAAGTCCGACGACATCCCTCCTTGTCTGCACCATGGCCCTCCACCATGCATTCCGGACGTTTCTGAGCATCAGGATTCCGAGTGGACCATAATCATAAGTAGATCTAAATCCGCCATAGATCTCCGCCGACTGGAAGATAAAACCCCTTCGCTTGGAGAGGCTCACGATCTTTTCCATCAATTCTGGCTCAGGCATAGCCGCAGAATAGCCGGACCGGGAGCCTTGGCAGGCCAGCAGGGCGGTCGAACCGGTCAGCTAACGCAAGATCCGATAGACCATTCAGCTGCGTGGGTCAGTTTCCACCCATCGGCCTTATGGCTCTAAGCCGACGTTCGATCATCGATTCACAGAACCCAACCACCAAGGTCTCGACTCTCGCTGCATCTTGAGGTGAGGTTTCGGCGAGCACCTGCGAAGTCCTACCACCAAGAACACCCCGCATCGCCGAGAGAACCCCAGGGCTGACGTCGAGGCCCGAAGGGTGGTCGCGACATATGACGTCGCCGGACCTGACATCAAAGCCCGTGATGCCTTCTGTAGCTCCACAGTCCCTGCATCGATCAAGGCTGGGCTGGAAGCCCTCCAACTGCATTGCCCTCAGGTAGAAAGCCGGTACAAAAAGCGGTGAGTTCGAGCTCGCCAGCGACCGGAAGGCCCTGATCGTGGCGTCGTAGAGTGGAGGGTCTTCGTGATCATCGTGGGCCAATCGATCAACGAGCTCTAAGATTGACATAGCCCTCTGGATTACGGTCAGGTCCCGACGTAGCTCGAAATTGCTCTCAATGGTTTCCACCTGAGAGATCACATGCAGGTCTCGGCCGAGCCAGAGCTGGATATTCAGGACGACCAGCGGCTCGATCCTGGCGCCAACTCGACTCTTCAGTCGCCTTGAACCCTTTGCAACAGCCCTCAGTTTGCCGTGCTCTCGGGAAAAAAGGGAGACGATCCGGTCCGCTTCTCCCAATTTCCAACTCCGAATCACAATGGCTTGATCCCTGAGAAGCGTCACCTATTCCTGTTCCTCACAATCTTTCGCAAGCCACCAATACCTATCAGAACCGGAAACACGATGAGTGGAACGACAACAGAGATGAACTGGTGGGCGCCAGCTGCGATAAGGACCACCATGATGACCAACAGAACTCCGAAGGCGACAATTGCTATGGTTCGCACTTCTAATCGTCGTCCAGACCGCCGAAACGTCGGCTCCTGCCTTGGAACTCCCTGACCGCGTCGTACATATGCTCGGCCCGAAAATCCGGCCAAAGCACGTCTTGGAACACGAGTTCGGAGTATGCGATCTCCCACAGTAAGAAGTTCGACACTCGGTACTCTCCTGAAGTCCTAATGACCAAGTCCGGATCTGGGGCATCTGGGTAGTAGAGGTGGGACGAGATCATCTTCTCATCAACAGATCGAGCCGATACGCCATCCTGGACGATCGCTTTGACCGCGTCGATGATCTCGGCACGTCCTCCGTAGTTGAACGCTATGGTCAACGTGAGGCGACGGTTAGCCTTCGTAAGTTCCGACGCTATGTCGATCTCCCGCAGAACGCTCCTAGGAACCCTCCAGTCGCGTCTGCCCGAGAATCTGATCCGGACACCCTTCTCATTGAGCTCGTCCCTCCGATTTCTGAGCAGATTTCGATTGAAGCCCATCAAGTACCTGACTTCGTCCGGCGGCCTCCGCCAATTCTCAGTTGAAAAGGCGTAAACCGTCAACCACTTCACTCCTAGTCTCAACGCGCCCTCGACCGCATCCAAAAGGGCCACCTCTCCAGCGGCATGCCCTTCGGTCCTTGGCAGACCCCTCCGTTTCGCCCAACGTCCGTTCCCATCCATAACACAACCGATGTGAAGTGGAACCTTGCTCAGGTCGATCCCTTCGATTCCCTTTCCGTCTGCCGACTCTGCCATCAGGATTATCCCTCCACCCGATCAAGCCACGCCTCAAGGTGCAGCTGAAGTGGCAGTTCGTCGATGGCCATGTAGAACCGGTACTGCAACTTTTCACCAGAAACGGTGATCCGCCTCTCAGTGGCACCAATCTGTCTTGCAGTCGGAGTAGACAAAACAGAGCGACAGACGAGACCAATCTCGATCTGTCCAGCATCGTAAATGGCTTCGCCAGTGTAGGTCTCAACCGAACCGAATGGGTGCGCCATTACCATCTCAACGCTGGTCCCACCCACGAATCTCAGATAGCCCGACTCCGAATGAAGTGGAGATCCGTCTTCCCTGCGTGTCGTCCTCTGCTCAACTCCGAGCCATGGCTTTTTCGCATCCCAGAAAGTCAGCTTCTCCGTGTACTCGAACGTATCAATGGTTGGATAGATCCCACGTCCCCACCCTGACCATCTGCCGATCAGTGCACGCTTCAAAACCTGGACGTATTCGTCCTCAGGCAAGTCCTCACCCCCTTACTAAAGCCGAGGCTAGATTACCAGCGTCCACTTGAGTGCATGGAGTAGCTCACCAAAGTCCGAGCCTGGTCAATGCCCGCTCACTGCCTTGCCAATTCTTGTCAACTTTGACGAAAAGTTCGATCCGGGTGCCCTTTGGAAGCTGTTGACGGACTCGAGTACCAACCTCTTTGAGGACCGCTCCGCCTTTGCCTATCACGATCGGTTTCTGCGACTCCCTCTCCACAAGGATCTCGACCCTGATGAGTGGTGGATCCCACTCGGACACGACCGTTGCAATAGAGTGAGGGAGCTCCTCTTTGGCTACCTTCAGAAGCTGTTCACGCACCAAGTCGGCAACCCAGAGCTGCTTGGGGGTGTCGGATAGCATGTTCGATGGGAACATCTCCGGTCCCTCGGGCATCTTGGCGAACATCGCATCAACGAGTTCGCCGATGCCATCACCTGTCCGTGCAGATATTGGAAAGTATTCGGCCTTGTCGTATGAGCCAATCTGAGCAAGCACCTTGGCTATCTCTGCGGGCCTTACCGCATCGCACTTGTTTATGACTACGAAGCTCTCCTTCGGCGACGAACTGAGAATCATGTCGTCGCCCTTGCCAAGGCCGGCGTGCGCATCGATTACTACTAGGACGAGATCCACCTCGTTGATCGAGTCACTGGCAGCCGCGTTCATCTTCTCACCAAGCAGGGACTTCGGCCTATGCAGCCCCGGCGTGTCAACCATGACCATCTGCGTATTTCCTCGATTTACGATGCCACGCACACGGGACCTGGTAGTGTTCGGCATCGCTGAGACTATCGAAATCTTCTGACCGACGATCTCATTCAGCAGCGTCGACTTGCCAACATTAGGTCTACCGACGATTGTGACAAATCCAGAATGGTCTATCATGCCTGAGTGTCCTCCTGATCCCAGTTGGACGGCTTCGCCTCCACCATAACCCGGGTTACCCGGCGTCCTACAATCTCATTGGCAATGAACAAAAAGCCGTCGGTCTCTGCCGCCTCGCCCTGCTCAGGCAGGTGTCCAAGTAGGCCCAGAACCAGACCCCCAACGGTGTCCCAGTCACCTTCGGGCAGTTCAACCTCGAGCAGATCTCCCAACTCGTCTATCGATAAGGAGCCATCGACCAGATACCCGCCCCCTTCAACTGCCTGAAATTCGGGTACTTCCTGATCGTATTCATCAACTATGTCCCCGACTAGCTCCTCGATCAGATCCTCCAGAGTGACTATTCCGGCGGTTCCACCGTACTCATCCAAAAGGACGGCTAGGTGGAACTTCCCTACCTGCATCTCCCGCAGTAGTTCGGATACGGGCTTGGTCTCTGGGAAGTAGTGGGTGGGGCGCACGATCTCCTCGAGAGGGACAGTCGTTCTACCTTCGGCAAGGGCAGACAGCAGGTCCTTGGCGAATACCAGTCCGATGATGTTGTCTATGCTCTCCTCGAATACGGGAACTCTGGAGAATCCCTTTGCAAGCACTGTGTCGATTGCTTCGCCGACTGAGTCTGTGTTCTCAAGGGCCACGACGTCCGGCCTGGGCACCATAACCTCTCGGGCCACCGTGTCTCCGAAACTGATGATCGAATGTATTAACTCCCGTTCTCCACCTTCGATCACATCGCCCTCAAGCGCAGCGTCAGCCATTGCGAGTAACTCCTCTTCTGACACAGAGGAGGAGATCGACCCCCTGCTAGATCTGGAGATGAGACGAGCTAGGCCAAGGACACCGTTCGAGAGGGCGCGAATGGGCCAGATGGCGAGGATCCCGACAACTATAGGTGCGCTTCGGAGGGCTGCCACTTCTGGTCGCCTTACAGCCCAGTTCTTAGGGAGGGCCTCTCCAAATACAAATATCACCAGCACCTCGAAGATGGTCGCAACCACGACTCCGACTCCACCAAAGGTATGTTCGGACACGATTCCAACCAGGGTTGCAGCAACCAACTGACTCACGAGAGTTAGCAGAAGTATCGGGTTCAAGAATCCCGAAGGCGCCTCCAGCAGCTCTACCAGCTTTTGTGACCCCTTGCGCTGCTGTTCAACCATTGCCGAAGCCTTGATCCTAGAAGTACGAGTCAGACCAGTCTCGGCATAGGCCAGAAACGCCGAGAACGCCACCAGTATGACTGCAACGGCAATGAGGATCAGATCGCTCGAAGTGAATCCGGGCGCGACGACACCAAGTATCGATCCAGACACCGCGCCCAGTTGTATGCCACTCACCTCCGTAGCGTCCCCTTTAGTGGCCTGTAGAGCTTCCTCAGGAGTTCATCCTCTCGCGCCTCCATCACCTCTGCCTCATCGTCTTCCTCGTGATCCATTCCACGAAGATGGAGGATTCCATGGATCAGTAGAAGTGCTATCTCATCTTCGAAACTACCATCGTGGTCTCGGTCGCCGATATGTTCAGCGGCGGCCTCGACTGCTACCTCTGGGCAGATCACCACGTCACCGAGGAGGAACGGAACGTTGGATGGCCGGGGCCCCCAACCTTTCGGCCCACGTCCGCCTCCATCAGGATCTCGCCCTGACATCTCTTCCTGCTCTTCAATTGGGAATGAAAGAACGTCGGTAGGGCCAGTCTTGCCCATGAATCGCTGATTCAACGAAGCTATTGACGCTGGCTCGACGAAAAGCACCGAGAGTTCCGCCGCACCATTCACGCCCTCCGCAGCCAACACCGAACGGGCCAACGCAGCCCAGAACTCCTCATCGATACTCACCTTTTCCTGCTCATTAGCGAGAAATACCTCTGGGGAACTCATCTACCAGCCCTCTGTTCGTCGCGGTGTTTCTTTTCGAGGTCGGCTCGCTCGTATGCATCGACGATCTGGGACACAATCGGATGCCGCACGACATCTCTGCTGGTGAGATTGATGAAGCTGATACCGTCAATACCCTTCAACATTCGCTCTAGGCCCACAAGGCCGGACCTGCGTCCGGCTAGGTCTACCTGAGTGGTATCCCCAGTTATGACTGCCTTTGAACCAAAACCGATTCTGGTGAGGAACATCTTCATCTGCTCCGGGGTGGTATTCTGCGCCTCGTCCAGGATTATAAAGCTCTGATTCAAGGTCCGGCCCCTCATGAATGCGAGCGGCGCCACCTCAATTGTTGAGCGCTCCATCAGTCTTTGTGTGACTTCTGGATCCAGCATGTCGTAAAGCGCGTCATAGAGCGGACGGAGGTAAGGGTCAACCTTGGCCATCATATCTCCAGGAAGAAAGCCCAGCCGCTCACCGGCCTCAACGGCAGGCCTCGTGAGAATTATTCGATTGACTGTCTTAGCCTGCAGTGCCTGGAGTGCTAGGGCAACAGCCAGATAGGACTTTCCAGTTCCAGCCGGCCCGATGCCAAAGGTGATGGTGTTCTTGGATATCGCCTCCGCATACGACCTCTGGCCTGCCGTCTTTGGACGAACCGATCGACCCCGCGACGACCTCAGAAGCTCCAATGTCACGATCTCGGACGGCCTCTCATTCGCCCTAATCATGTCTATAGCCCGGACCAGATTGTCCTGATTGATTCTCTCACCACGCTCAAGAAGCAGAATCAACTCCTCAAACAGAGAAGCCACCTTCTCGGTATCGCCGCCCGAAAGTGATATCTGATTCCCCCGCACGACTATCTGGGTCGTGGGGAAAGATGACTCGATACTTCTCAGCATCTCGTCGTGCTGTCCAAGTAGACCCAGCATCAGGTGGTTACCTGGTACTACGAGTTGGATGGTTTCAGCCAAGTGGCATCCCTTCAAAATAATTTCTATCGATTGGCTCCAGCGTTGCGACCGCAGTACTGTCGTCCGGTCCGACTCCAACGGCTGAGATGCGGGTCCCTCGAATGAGCGGAGGTAATGTTATGGAAGAATCTGATCTGCCTGAACAGGATGACGCAGTCCCAACCGACGTCTTCTGGGAGGAACTGCAACTTTGGAGCGGGGACCCGAAGATATCCGGTCGGGCATCAGATCTGCGAAAGTCACGGTTGAATAGTCGCCTCGTCGATTCGCTTCCTTGGCTAGAAAAGCTCGCCCTAGCCGCAAAAACGTCGACGGAAGCATCCCTTCGACTCTCCTCAGGACGCCAGATAGCTTCCAAAATTTGGGCAGTCAAAACAGGTGTGATCTGCCTGGGAGACGTAGCTACCACAAAGATCCCTACCGGCTTCATCTCACCAACTTGGGTTGTCTCTGCGCTCATAACAGTTGGGATCTCGAACCATGACCCGGTTGAATTGGAAAACACATCCTTATTGGGTTGTCTCGACTCCACGATACCGCCCGGCACACCGCTGGCGCTACGCTATGGCACCTACGATCGGGCTGAAATGATCACGTTCGCCTCAGTCTCCGAAGACCATTTGATATGCAGAAACGCCACTAGAGCAGAGATGTGGGTGCCGGAATCTCAGATCTCCGAAATCCACGTGCTTTGAATCGGACAAACCAGAAAGATCAATTGGGCCCCAACTCATGCACTATCCGCTGACTACCCAGATCATAGAGGTGCCTGAGCTCTCCGGGCTTGATCCGAGCGGACGATATGAATTCGTCGACCTCTTGCTCCTTGCACCGAATGACTCTTCCTATCTGGTACCCAGGAAGCTGACCATCATCGATCAACTTGTAAACCGTTCGAAGGGAAACGCCGAGCCTCTCTGCAGTCTCTTTTGTACCCAACCACTCTGAAGCTCTGGCTTTTTCATCCCTCATTCACAACAGTATAACTTGATAACTAATCAGAACATATGGAAACGGGTCATACTTTCCCGACGTATACGTTCTACGAGTGTGGCGTTTACTACACGACTCTGCTATCGTCGGTGACGAACTGGATGTTCTTGAACAACTACAGGAGGTAGCGAGGAGTTGGCCTTTCTAAGACTGTCAGAGAGGCCCCGACCCCTCGGTGGAGTGCGGCCGAATTCTGAAGACGTAACCTCACATTCGATAGCTCAACCCAAGAACTCGAGAAGGGCCCTACCAAGAGTAATGTTGGGCGCATCCCTCATAACCGTAGCGGTAGTCGGCCTCACCTACGCCTTTTCTGCCACCTCCCGCACGGTGACAACTGCAGTGTTAGTTCCTTCGGCAGATATACCGCCAGATCAAGCACTAGTGCCGTCAGACTTTACTTCGCTCAAACTCGCTCTACCTAAGACACTGGCAGGTTCATTCATTGCTGACCCGTCAGAGCTGGTCGGCAAGGTCGGTCTCTCGATGCTAAAGCAGGGCCAACCGGTTGAACCACAGGAACTCAGTATCGCACCACCGAACGCCGACAGGGTACTCACTTTAGAAGTGCCGTCAGCACAGGCGGTGGAGGGCGCACTTATACCTGGCGACAGAGTGGACGTACTTGCGACCTACGGTACCGGGGCATCGGCCACTACGATCACCGCTGGTCAGTCGGTCCTAGTGTTGACATCGCAGGCCCTGCAAGGATCGTTCGCCACCGGTGGAAGTCGAACCATTTCCATCACACTCGCAGCGACTAGCTACACCGAAGCAATGGCCATAGCCCAGGCGCAGATCGCAGCCAAGGTAACCCTTGTCCGATCTACTGGATCAGCCAAACCGACCAATGCGCAGTTGATTTATCCTCCAGGCACGACCCTTGCACCACTTCCGGGTCAGAACTTCGCCTCAACAGCCACGCAGAGCGTTCCATGATTCTGCATCTCATAGCCGAGAACGGCACCGACTGGCCCATGTCTGTCATGCGCTGGATAGGAGATGGCTCAATTGACTCCAGAGTTCTGTCTTACACCCATCCAGCGCTGCTCGCACAGCTCGGACCGGACGATTACGTACTTGTATCAAGCGGATTAGCATCTGCACTACTGAAGGTGCTCCAGGGTCGGACCCACGATTTATCCAGTCAACCTCAAAGTTCCGAAAGGGTAGTGGTTGTAGGAGAGAACCGGATTGCAAACTTCGTAGCGGTCCCGCTTCCCCTGCAGCTTCGGCAACTGCTTGAGGCAATCACGCCTGCTGATGCGAAACTCGAAAGTCGATCAGAAAAGCGTGGTTCATGGTCCCAACTACAGGACAGTGGCTGGCTAGAAAGCGGATCGCCTGGTCTTGAGGCAACCTTAGAGTACAGATCCCCACATGCGACAAATGTGAAACTGGCTGGCGAAGCAGTTGAATCACCCGGACTCAATGTCGCGTTCGACCGCCTTGGAAACTCGGTCAGGTCTAAAGCTGGGCCAGACAAGGTCGAGCCACCGATACTGAATTCATCTGTACATGAAGACGAGCACCCTAAAGGACAGCAGGTTAGACAGATCGGCTGGCGAACAGCAGCAGGTATGGCCCGCGGAACCCAGCGGGCCAAGTCCAAGACTCGAGCGAAATCAACATTGACTAATAAGAGCGGTACTCCCGAACCCAACCACCCCATCTCCTACCTCAGCGTGGTCTCTGTGCTAGGTCCAGGAGGAACCGGTTCGAGCACTGTAGCTATGTCGATCGCTCAGGTACTCGGTCAAGGCTCAGGGCCATCAATACTTCTAGACGGTCGAACAAAAGGCGAGCTGGCATTCCTCAATGAAGCAGGAAAACACCGCCTCACTGTGAACGAACTCATCTCGGCCAGCCGGGTGCATTCGCTAAATGTCGAAGAGGTCGGGAGCTACCTGGAGTTTGTACCGAGCCGAAAGTACAGGCTGCTAAAAGCATCCTCGAACCCTCACGCTTGGCTCGGCTGGGATCCGGAGTCAATCGATACGACACTAGATTCGCTAAGCCGCTCCACAAGACACTTAGTCGCGGATTTGAATGGCTCAATCTTCAACTTGGAGGAGACTGGGTGCTCAGACACTGCATCCATGGAGGGCCTGACAAAGGCGTGCCTCGACAGATCCGATCTGGTGGTGATCGTAGCTGGCCCCGACACTAAGGGTCTCTACTCCCTCACCGAGATGATCCAGGAACTCCATAGGGCCGGCTTTGGGGATAAAGCCAGCCTGGTTGTGATCAATAGGACAGAGCCGTCGAGGTTGAAAAGACACCTGGCAGAGCGTCAGTTGGAGTCGTTTCTGGAAACTTCGATCAAATCCGCAAGCAGCTCAAAGGCTCCTCTAAAGTACTCACTGGTATCAATTCCGAACCGAAGTCTCGAGCGGACACACTGCGAAGTCGAGGCGATGCCCGATTGGCTCTGCGGTCCCATCCGTACTTCCCTTGCAGGAGTGGCCTCCGAGATTCAAAACATGACCACAAAGCGTCTCGGAATCAGAACCAGTGAGAAATACTCTACGGACGACAGGTACGTGGGCTAGAGATCATCGGAATCGAGCCCAACTACGACTCTGAATTTCTCCAGCTCCTCCCTGTCAGAATGGATATCGCCAGCCTGAATGAGATACTCCAGTCCGGCTCGTGTTGAAGCAGCGGCGGCAAATCTGATCATAGGAGTTGGAAGATCTGTATAGATCAAGTCCACCAACTGCTCCTGATCAATACCGGGAAATCGGCCAATGAAATCCAGAATCTGATCGAGCCGTTCCCGCCTGTGACCCAAGTAATACAGGATGGTCTCTTGGGCCAACTCCCGTTCGATATCGGGTCCATGCCCTGGAGCAAGTACGGTGAAGTCGCGAACCCGAATGCGGTCGAGCGAATCCAGATAGTCAGATAGTGAACCATCCGGATAGGCGACAACCGAGGTCCCCCTGCCCAACACGTGATCTCCCGTCAGAAGTGTGCCATCAGGAAGGCTGAAGCAGAGGTGGTCCTGACTGTGGCCTGGGGTGGGTACCACGTCCAAGGCAACTCCAGCGATAACTGTGTCACCAGAGTTTGAGAGATGGTGATAATGACGCAACCTAAATGAGTCTGCGTGGGCATATACCTCGACATTTAACTTCTGGGCGAACTGGAATGCCGATTCAGAGTGGTCGGAGTGGTGATGGGTTAGCAGTACCCCACCAATCGACCAGCCTCGTGAGGCAGCCTCGATCTCGATCTGGTCAAGGTGCAATTGCGATACCGGACCCGGATCCACCACCAAGCAACCTCCGCCATCTCCCCCAACGAGGTATGTATTGGTTCCGTCTAGCGTCATCGCCGATCCATTCGGAGCTAGGAGCCTGACAACATGGGGCGACAGCTCAGTAACTTTCGGCAGCTCCCCAAATCCTGGGACCTTTCCAGATCTAGGGTCGAGCATTTCCAACCTCCACTAGCTCATGCGTCAAACCTCTACTGTACGCCAGTTGGCTCTATCTGGATCTCGTCTGGCATTGTCACTGTCTGGTCCATGTGCACCGGACGGCCCCCGCCCCTGAGCCAGGATATGACTGCAGCTATAACACATAGCGCGACTGCCACCGAAAAGGCGATCACCAGACCGTGTTTGAATGGTGCTGAGATGAGCGAGGGGAAAAACTTCTGTCCGTAGATATGCACGAGCTTGGCAGGGGCTATCGAATGAGCGCTCGGTCCGATGAGGAGCTTGAGAGGGTTGAAGCCGAGGAACGCTGCGAAAATCGAAGCGACCGGTGGAACGTGTGAAAGCCGCAGCGCCACAGACCCCGGTACGCCATTGCTTAACAGGCCCGAATAGAGGCTCTGAGGCAGAGTCGACGCCAGACCTGTGATCATCAACGAAAAGAAGATCCCGATGGATAGCACCTGACCGGTGTTCGTAAATGTCGCCATAACTCCCGAAGCAGCACCTCGGTCCGTCGGCTTAACAGACGACATCACAGCGGAGGTGTTCGGTGCGGCAAAAAGTCCGAACCCGACTCCATTCAGGAAAATAATCATAGCGAAGAACGGATATGCAAAATTGACGGGCAACAGCACAAGACTTATGAAGGAGATCGAGGCGACGATCATGCCAAGTGTGGAGAAGTAGCGGGCACCGAATCTGTCAGAAAGATACCCCGACAGCGGGCCAGAAACGAGGAAACCAACGGTTAAAGGGACCATGTAGATACCGGCCCAGAGCGGGGTCTGATCGAAGCGGTATCCGTGAAGGGGCAACCAAATGCCCTGAAGCCACAGGATCAGCATGAACTGCAGACCGCCACGGCCGATCGATGCTAGAAGGTTTGAAAGTGCACCGGCCGAGAAAGCCCGGTTCAGAAATAGCTTAGGATTCAACATTGGATGGTTTGTCTTCGATTCGTATACGAAGAAGACGACCAACAGGAGCAGACCAAGACCAAGCTCTCCTAAAACCGGGGTCGAGCCCCATGACATCGTCTGAGCGCCGTGCGGCTGGACGCCGTAGGTGATAGCAATGAGGATCAAAACCAACGACAGTGCGAAAAGCACGCCACCGGTTAGATCGACCTTTGCCTTTAGTCGCGGCGACTCATCTTTCAGCATGAAGTACGCCCAAACCGTGCCAATGAGTCCGAATGGCACAGATATCCAGAATACGAACCGCCAATTTATGTCGGCCAGTACACCACCGACGATTAAACCGATGAAAGCACCAGCCAATCCAGCGACCTGATTTATACCTAAAGCCGCTCCTCGCCTATTCGATGGAAACACATCTGTCAGAATTGCCGTCGAGTTGGCAAATATGAACGCACCACCGACACCCTGGATGACTCTGAGGATCACGATCTGGATGGCGCCTGCCCCACCTTTGCCTGGCACGAAAGCCAATGCGATCGCAGCGACCGTGAAGACCAAGAAGCCGAGGTTATAAAGCCTCACCCTCCCAACAATGTCACCAAGCCGACCGAAGGTAACGACGAGGACCGCTGAGGCGACTTGGAATCCAACGAGCGTCCATAGCAGGTATCCAACGTTGCCCGGGGCAAGCGGCGCCAGACCAATCCCCCTAAAGATCGCCGGCAGTGCGATTATGAGGATGGAAGTGTTTAGGAAAGCCATGAACGAACCGAGGGTCGTGTTCGATAAAACAACGTACTGATACTTGACAGGGTCGTTCTTAAGGCCGTCCAGTTTCTGCTTCAAACTCAAGTCGATACCTCCGAACGGCTGACAACCGCGCATATCCGAAGACAGATTGGCAGACCAGCACACGTGAACCGGGAACGGAAATTTGTTGCTTAATACAACAATATCTCATTTGATAGTAATTCCCTTTCAATGAGAATTCCACTTGACAAGTGAAACGCTCGTGGTAATAATCGTTGACAGTAGGACAGCCAAGGAGGCTACGTTGGTCGAACGGATTCGACGTCTCACACCGTCCGGTCATGGAAATGAGACGGACCCTAGCTCCCGGTACCACCGGGATGAAGACGAGATGCATGCCAATCTCAAGCTCTTGGAGGATCGAGTCTCTGCAAAGTGCAGGAGTGCAAACCTCGATCCCGGTAATCCGAGCGATACAAATGGAATCTTCGAGGTCATATCGGAGCAGGTATCAGCCTTTTCAGATTCCATTGGCCGGCCCATGGATGCCGAGTCCACCGAAATTGTTTTCCGTTCAGTTTGCGGACTTGGCCCGATCGAATTCCCCATGAGAGACCCCAGCGTTTGGGAGATCATAATCAACGGTCCAGACCAGATTTTCACAAAGAGCCACGGCCACCCGTCGGAACGCCTGAGGAACCACTTCTATGACGAAGACCATCTAAGCCGTACGGTTGCGAGGCTACTTGAGAGGAGCGTCGGCTCACACCGGAAGCTGGATCCGATAGCGGGTCTACAAGACGCCCAACTGCCCGATGGTTCAAGAGTTCATATCGTCCACCCCGACCTGACCAAATCGGCGCAGCTCGCAGTCAATATCAGGAAGTTCACCGGTCTGCCTAACCGCTCGCTGGAACAGCTGGTCCTTCGAGACATGCTCACTGCGTCAGCAGCCGAACTTCTTAAGGCAACAGTTCGATCGGGTGCCACGATCCTGTTTGCCGGTCCTCCGGGGTCTGGCAAGACCACCCTGCTCGGATGTCTTGCTCGCGAGATTGATCCGTCCTCCCGCGTGGTCATAGCAGAGGAGGTGCCAGAGACTCAGATCGACCTCGAGAACGTTGCTCACCTTCAAACACGTCCTGAACGTCAAGATCGGCCTGCGATCGAGCTTCGCCGACTGGTGGCGGGATTTCTTAGAATGGCCCCCGATCTTGCCGTTGTAGGCGAAGTGAGGGACCGAGAATCGCTCCCGTTCCTATTGACCACCTCGTCAGGAGTTCCTGGCATGACGACTATCCATGCTTCATCTGCTAGACAGGCTCTCCAAAGAATGGGAGTCATAGCTCAGCTGAATTCATCCACGCTCAGCCAAGGTGCTATGACCTCTCTGATATCAGAGGCAGTGGACGTCGTCGTCTTCGTTCGGCGGATTCAGGGGATTCCAAGGATAGTTGAAGTCATCGCCGTAGAGGATCCTCAGTCAAAGGAGTTTGGGTCCTATACAACCACACCCATTCTCGGAAGGTCTCTGGAGGGAAACCTCTGCCGTACGACGGGTTCTACCCCTATCCGCTTACGTTCGCTACTCAGTGAACACGGATACGACGTATCTCTCCTACTCCAAATGTGCGGCGAGCACGAGACCCAATTTGGAAAAGCACATGTCGCTGGCTGAACCAATCCGAGTTACCTCAATAGGACTGTGCGCTCTGGGAGCACTGATCCTGGCATCAATACCTACCGGTCGAGCGATAAGTACTAGGCCAGGAAGGCCACGAAATAAGAAGCTGCGTAGCGAGAATAAAAAGCTGATCTATTTGACATCCATAACAGCCGTGCTGAGCTGGCTCGCAACAGGATCGATCATCCTTGCAGCACTTTCAACCGCATTCACGCTCGCAGTTGTCTCCTTCGGCAAAAAGTCGAAGACTACATTGCTGAGGAGGCAGTTGCTCTCGGGCTGGCCGAGAGTACTCGACGAACTTCGCATACGAGTTGCAACCCTCGGCGAGCCAATTCCCCAAGCCATGTTCGAGTCGGCAAAGGGTTTCGAACCACAAGCCGCTGCGATCTTCGATTCCAACCGCGTGGGCTGGAATCTAAGCGGAGACTTTGCAACCGTCGCACTATCACTCCAGAAGGACCTCGATGATGCCCGATCGCAGTCTGTGATCCAGACTCTGCTCCTCTGCCACGAGATGCCGTCAATCTCCACCGAAGCACGCATAGACAGGCTGCGCAGTGACCGGACCTGGGACCTCGAGACATCCAAGGAGGTTGAATCGAAACTGGCCGGTGCGGTTTTTGCGAGGCGCTTCGTACTCATCGTCCCCGTCGGCATGGCGCTAGCTGGTGCAGCAATTGGAGGCGGGAGAGCGGCATTCTCCACGACGGTGGGCCTTACCCTCTCCGCTTTTGCTCTCCTGGTACTCCTACTGTGTTGGATCTGGTCTTCCAAGCTGCTTGGAGTACCCGAGACCGAAACCGGACTGTCCAGCCTCTTTGGGACCGAGAATGAGGAGAAGGCCAGTGAACGAATATAGGTTGGTCGCCACACTCTCCGCGATCGTCGCAGCCGTCGGAGCTATAACCCTACTTAGTGCCATCCGCCCACTCACACGAAGGAGTGGACACGAGCGAGTTCTGGATTACCGGGTTGGACCCGGCACAAAGGAACGTGACCCGATTGCAATCACGGCAGCTACATTTCGCAATTCTGCTGATCGACTCAACCAGAAGGTGAACGCTGAAATCGTTAGGAGGATTGCCCCACTAGCTCAGATAGACCCGAATCGCCTGCTTCGTCGGTCAGACACCCTGGCTGCCCTATCCACACTCACCGCCGTAGCGGTATTGACCAGAAATATCGATTACTCAATCGGCGCAGCATTTGCCACTGTTTCAATCGTCGTAATTCCTCGCCTACTGGGAGCGGTTCGGCAAGAACAACGCAAGATGGAGGCCATTCGTGGCACCCTGGCCCAATTCGTCGAACAGTTGAGCGCCTTCGTGGCATCGGGCCTGTCGTTCTCTGCCGCCGTGGACAGGTTCTCCAGACTCGGATTCGGACCGTGGCAGGAGTTCGCCAAGCAGATGAGCATCGAGATGCGTAGGGGGTCTAACCCGGGAACGGTCTTAGAAGAGCTCCTCCGGCAGAACAACATCCGCGATCTGGACCAGTTTCCCCGCCTCCTCTCCAAACATTATGCGTCGCCGGAACTTCCAGAACTCATCGATGAGCAGTCCCGGTGGCTTCGGCTCAATCAGCAGTTCGACCTGACGGCAACACTTGAAAAGCGCGCCCAGTCAGTGTGGATTCCGGTCACAGTAGCTGCCCTAGTACCCGGAATCATCTTTGTACTGATTCCATTCATTGGTGCACTCCGCACCTTTGGACAGATCTGAACTTTACGGCCTTGCAATTCAAGCAGCATGAAAGGAAAACAATAAATGTTTCAGTCCACGATCGGCTATTTCGACAGCGCAACCATCAAAATGATGAACCTTGTCACACAACTAGTCGAACTCCTGAAAGATGTCGCATCAGATGAGCGCGGTGAAGGTCCCGTCTCCGCTGCGATTGTAGTCATGATCATGGCCTTCCTCGGGGTCGCCCTCTGGGTCGCATTCAAGGCCATCATGCACCAGGCGACGACCACGGTCAGCACCCAGGTGTCTCAGCTTGGGCAGTAAGACAAGTGCGCCCAAGATGGCAGATGAACGCGGTTCCGGAGTTGTCTCAGCTATCTCCGGAACACTCATGGCAGTCGTCTGCATTTGGGTAATGGCTGAGGTATGCCTGATCGGACTGACCCAGGCTCGTATTGACCGTGTCTCTGCAGACCTAGCACGCAGCGTGTCGGCGGCGCAAACGAGTGGTTCAAACCCAACAGCAATTTTAGGCAGCCGGGCAGTCTTACTACTTGGTCAACTCGACAGCAGAGCTTCGGTGATAGAGGGAGTCAGCCAGAACGAAGTTCGGGTACAGATATCGGTACCGATCCGCTCCATCGTCGGTTCGAGCGTCGGATGGCTCTTTGGGAACGGGACCCTGACCTCATCGGGTTTCTGGCCGTTGGAGGTGCCATGATGAACTCACTTAGGCGCTCACTCGAAGGCCTTAAAGCCATCTTGATGAGTAGCTCTGGGGAGATTGCCGGTCTGGATATCGTAATTTTTGGCACAGCAACAATCCTGATCATTGCCGCACTGCTCCTGTCAACCCTCAAGATCGTCGAGACTAAGCAGCGGCTCGAGGAACTTACGAACTCCGTCGCAAGAGAACTTGTACTCAACCCATCAGCAGATGCCCTGTCACAGTCCCAACAGATCGCTGCCTTTTTGGCACCAAATCTCGGACTACCTGTCGGAACCTGGCAGATCAACGTGGTGAACATTGGAGGGCCGTGCGGAGTTCTAGCGGTATCAGCCTCGGCATCGACACAGGTCTCCTTTTTGGATTGGCCCGCGCACCTTGGCGTGCCCGTATCGTTACAGAGTCAAAGTCGAATACCAACCGACGCGTACAGATACGCCATGGGCGGAGGGGTCAGCTGCGTTGCCCCGTAGTCGATTCAGTGGCATTTTCAACACACTCAGGTCAACTGTTTCGCCGAAGTCTGCCGGCCAGTATGGTTTTGGTGACTCGGGCTCGACGCTGTTTTTAGTGCCGACCGTTGTCCTAGTTGCCGTACTATTCGCTATGGTCACAATCGATGCCGCGGCGATCTCTGTGTACCAAACCCGCACCGACCACATCGCACAAGACGCTGCTTTATCTGGTGCTCGTGAGATCTCTCAATCAAATTTCTATCTAACCGGCACCCTGAGCGTCAATCCCGCATCTGCTGCATCGGCGGTTTCGACATACATAGTTTCATTGGGCACCTGGAACAGCTATCGAATTCTCGCCTACTCGACTTCGACGAACGATTCACAGGTATCTGTGTATCTCAGTGCTGACGTACAGCTGCCGATCGGACTACCAGCTTGGCTCTTCGGAAGGTCCTTCCAAGTCACAGCCCACGCAGTCGCCCAGGAACTGAGCGAAACTGGGCAAGGTCCACCTTGAGCCGCTACCGTCACACGCAAATGGTTTCTCGGGGCTAACCTAGCTTCGTGGGATTCGACGGCATAAAGCAGCGGGAGGCACTTGAGGCACTTGAGAGGGCGATCGGAGCAGTCATCGATTCTCGCTACCCAAGGGCCATCGAACTCCTAGACAAGGTGGAGGCACTGGACGGCGCCGGCCTTTTCACTGAAGTAACTCCCCCACTTCGTGCCCTGACCGGACACCTCTCATCAGGCGGGGATCGCACTGACCAAAGGACAGCCGAGCTGATACTTGAGACTGAAAAAGCCCTAGGGCCGAATCCACTCTCATTCAAGTTGAGTGAACTCGGCCACTAGGGCCAGATCAGGCATTTCTCACCGCAAAGGTGAGGAAGTAGTTACCTCTTCTTTGGGAATACTGGTGCGACCACTCGCCCGAAGGTTGCATTAGCGACACCTGCAAACGACGTGTACCACGCAAGTAGTGCAGTCAGGATGCCGAGGTATCCTCCGACCTTTATCATCGACGCGTTATTCGCGAAGTTCCCGATTGTCAGGAAGACAAAAGTAAGGAAGAGGACAATAAACACCGCATTTACAGCTCCATTGACGCCAAATGAAGAAATTGTCATGTAAAGGGTGAAGATCGTCCAAGCCAACAGAAACAGTCCAACCGCCTCGTTGATGTTGGCAGCCTTAGCTTCCACCAGCTTCGGAACGATCAGGTACACGAATCCCGCGAATGACATCCAGAATGCACCGTACGAAGTGAAAGCGACAGCACCGAAGGTGTTGTTCTTCTTGAACTCCCACATTCCAGCCAACAGCTGGCCCAGCCCACCATAGAACAGAGCAAGCGGAAGTACTACTCCCTGTAGATCCGCGTTGAGGATTCCAGCGTTGAACACACTAAGACAGAACGTGGTGAGTGCAAACCCAGCGAGACCAAGCGGTCCGGGATCAGCGGTATTCGCCACCGAAGAGACCACTACCTCTTGCGGCTTGACGGCGGTATCCGACATATACGCTCTTTTCCTTTCGTTGATTCCCCCGAGCCCGCGCTCAATGAGCGCAGGCCATCATTTCCCGGCGAGTCCAGCTACGCCAGGCAATTGACCCCGTTGGAAACCTACCCCCCGGAGCCAACTTCCTTTACCCTCAATCGGCCTGCGCGCTTGCGGCGCTGGCAGCCCTATGAGCAATCTCATTGACCACATCGGCGTTGGCCAAAGTTGTTACATCTCCCAGCTTTCGCTGCTCCGAGATGTCTCGAAGGAGTCGGCGCATGATCTTTCCGGAACGAGTCTTAGGCAACTCGTCCGTGAAAACGATCGATGCTGGACGAGCGATCTTGCCGATCTTCACCGCTACATGCTCTCGCAGTTCAGCGATAAGCTCAGGTCCTCCTGGATTGCCACCCTTCAAGGTCACGAACGCAGCAATCGCCTGACCTGTGGTTGCATCAGCCCGTCCGACGACGGCAGCCTCGGCAACGGCCTGATGATCGACCAACGCAGACTCGACCTCAAGCGTCGAGATTCGGTGACCAGATATATTCATTACGTCATCGACACGACCAAGTAGCCAGTAGTAGCCGTCGAGATCCTTCTTCGCACCATCTCCAGCAAAGTAGACCCACTTCTTCTCGTCTGGCTTGGAGAACCGCGACCAGTACACATCCTTGAACCTGTCAGGATCCTTGTAGATAGTCCTCAACATTCCTGGCCAGGGCTCAGTCAACACGAGATAACCACCCGATCCATTAGGTACCGAGTTGCCTTCATCGTCGACTATGTCAGCTGACATGCCGGGAAGAGGTATAGTCGCCGAGCCGGGCTTTGTAGTAGTTACTCCAGGAATCGGTGAGATCATGATATGGCCAGTCTCGGTTTGCCACCAAGTATCAACGATCGGGCAGCGTCCCTTTCCAATCGTCTCGTTGTACCAGATCCACGCCTCAGGGTTGATCGGTTCCCCGACTGTACCGATGACCCGCAATGAGGAGAGGTCCCTCCGGTCGGGATATTCGGTTCCCCATTTCATGAAGGTTCGAATCGCAGTCGGAGCTGTATAGAGCTGGGTAACTTTGTACTTTTCGACGATCTCCCAGAAACGATCCTTGTCGGGGTAGTTGGGTACGCCCTCATATATTACGGAAGTAACCCCATTTGCCAGCGGACCGTACACGATATAGCTGTGGCCTGTGACCCACCCAATATCGGCAGTACAGAAATATACGTCGTCGGGCTTGATGTCAAATACGAGCCTATGGGTTGTAGCGGCCCCTACGAGGTACCCTCCGGTTGTATGGACAATTCCCTTCGGCCTCGCAGTGGTGCCCGAGGTGTAAAGGACGAACAGCATGTCCTCGCTGGAGGTTTCCGTTGCCGGACGATCCTTGGCCTGAGAAGCAACTAGGTCGTGGTAGTAGATGTCACGGCCAGCCTGCATCGGAACGTCGCCGCCTGTCCGTTGGACCACGACAACCTTCTCGACGCTGGGGCTCTCCTCAAGGGCCTTGTCGGCGTAGAGTTTCAGCTCTATCCGGTTTCCATTTCTCCAGCCCTCGTCGCAGGTGATAAGCACCTTTGCTTCCGCGTCATTTACTCGATCACGGAGAGAGTCTGAGCTGAATCCACCGAAGACCACAGAGTGTGGAGCACCCAATCTGGCGCAGGCGAGCAGGGCAATCGGCAGCTCGGGGACCATACCCATGTAGATAGCCACCCGATCACCTTTGGTAACGCCGAGTCCAGCTAGACCGTTTGCCAGCTGGCACACCTCCTCATAGAGATCCTTGTAAGTGATATCTCTTGAGTCACCTGGCTCGCCCTCGAAATGAAAGGCCACTTTGTCTGGCTGAGTGGCGACGTGCCGGTCGAGACAGCTCTCAGTAATATTGAGAGTCGCCCCAACAAACCACTTGGCAAATGGCGCATTGGTCCAATCCAACACCTGGTCCCAATGCTTTTTCCAGACAAGTCGCTCGGCCTGCGCAGCCCACCAGCCAAGGCGATCCTTAGATGCAGCTTCGTAGATCGAAGGTGACGTTTCATTTGCCTGAGCTAGGAATGCAGCGGGGGGCGCAAACTTCCTCTGCTCGTCCATGAGTGCTTCGATCGTCTGCGAGACTTCATTAGCATCGTCTGCCACTGCCAACCCCTTTGCAATTTGATTATTGACTGAACAAACCTGTGCAACTGTGATTAAATTCACAATGTGAAGATCTTGTCACGTTACACCTAGTAGCGATTGTATTCCATTACTGCCCTCAAAAAATAAATGCACGGCCAAGATATGTATCCCAGCAGCGCTTTATTGCCGCGCCACCGATGAGAATCAATTTCATTCTGCACATATTCGCCACTCAGAGTGCCAAATTATTCCCATTGAACTACGTGACGAGCGACACCTGATTGGGAATCACGACGATCTGCACCGCAGTCGCCTGCGGTCGATCCAATACTTCCTCATTGCGCATTGAACATTCCGCCAACAAGTTCCGGCTTATTGAGTCGGACCCAGTCGACCGCAGCAAAAAAGGCGGCCGGCGGCGCAGACAGAAAAGGCAAGATTTGAGCCAAGTCAATGCCTGCTTCCTCAAATTTCGGCTTCAAAGCCGTTATCCTCGCCGGAGTCCGGAGCAAGTTTGACCTGTTGTAGTCGTATAGTGCGTCCTCAAGTGTCACCCCCATTCTCAACAGGTAAAAGGCGGCTACAAGGCCGGTCCTGTCCTTGCCGGCCGTGCAGTGCACGAGGGTCGGGGGTCGATCATCTGCCTCTAACAGTTCCAATGCATCCATAATGTCCGCTTCATGCGATTCGAGTAACTCGACGTACATCGAACACATATCCGCTGTCGTAATTGAGTCGATGGCACCCTTGAAGATCAGGTCGAGCGCGTCGGTGGTACCGAGAATTTCGCCCTTCATAGGAATTCGAATAATTTCGAACTCATCGTCATGCTCAGGTAGTTTCGTGGGAAGGGCGGCAACCTCGTCATCGTTGCGCAGATCGATTATTCTCCGCACGCCCAATTGTCGGAGGTGTACCCAATCCTCAGCGGTCAAACTCGAGAGGTTGTCTGAACGAAACGTCTGGTCCCAGCTAGAGACTCCCGCCGCAGTCCTATAACCACCGATGTCTCTGAGATTAGTGACCCCTTTAAGATAGACCCTCCTCGACCGCACACCCAGACTCGGCCCTGAGTCAGAGTTAAGGTGAAAACGCGGAGTAACCGAAGCGTCCGGAACGTCCACGGAGATCTGACCAAAATCGCCAAGGGCGAACTCGACACGCCCGCCCAACTGGACAGCAGGGTCATTAACCGAGACGTTCAAATCATCTGGCCACTGTATTTTCGGGTCGTACTGATGTACATGCAACCTGGAGCCTGGCACCGTATTGTCCACTACAAAGTTCAGATGGTTCACGTCACCAAGGTAGTGAACCACATCAAGACTCTGGCGCAGTCGATTCAGAAGTTTCCAAATATTCACCTGTACTTCGAGAAGATAAAGATATATTCCAGGCGTCCGCGTCGACTAGGGCAGGGTCTCGCAACTCTATGAGAGCCTGCAGCAGCT
>JABEUN010000083.1 GCA_013044385.1 Acidimicrobiaceae bacterium | reverse complement strand
GAGGTGAGGTGAGGTGAGGTGAGGTGAGGTCGCTTATGGCCTCAAACTCTGAGTCATTAGCGACACTGCGTACTTTTAGTTGAGATGCGAAAGGACCAGACTGGCAGATATCGATCGGTCATCCTCAAGCACCGACTCTCCTGATCTCGGCAGTGCGAAAGCGATCATGGTCAAGTCTTCGATCGCCTTCATGAGCTCTCGCAGTTCTGGTGGAGGCGGAAAGTATTCGTCTTCGTCAACGTGACTGATGACCTCTATCCCATCTGTTGGGGCGAGTTTGTCGAGTACTTGTTCGACTAGTTCGTCTGGAGCCGATGCCCCCGCGGTTACTCCTACGACGCCATCGAGATTCGGCGGCAGTTCTGCAACCGAGTTGATCCGAAAGACACTCTTACATCCAGCTGCTCGGGCGACCTTCTCCAAAGCGACCGTGTTCGAGGAGTTTGCCGAGCCAATCACCACAATCGAGTCTGCAAGATGTGCGATCTGCTTTAGTGCGCCCTGTCGGTTAGTAGTAGCGAAGCAGAGATCGGATCGGTTGGGCATCCACAGATTCGGGTAGTGCTCCAAGGCCCGGTCCCTTATGTCTGCCCACTCGTCCATCGAGAGGGTTGTCTGCGCGAGAAGGGCGACCTCTTGATCGGTGGAGAAGTCCGGCAGCTGCTCTAGCTGCTCCTCGGTCTCTACCAGATGGACGTGCTCAGGTGCTTCGGCGACGGTTCCGATAGCTTCGTCGTGACCGATATGTCCGACGTAGATGATCTCGTAGCCCTTTTTGGAGCGGACCTTCACCTCGTGATGGACTTTGGTAACCAGTGGACACACTGCATTTACGCTGATCCGGTTGGCTTGAGAAGACGCTTCGACCACTTCGGGAGACGAGCCGTGTGCTGAAAGCATCACCACTGCCCCCGGCGGAACTTCGTCGACGGAGTCAACGAAAATAACCCCCTTAGCGGCGAAGCGCTCTACGACTACCTTGTTGTGCACGATCTCGTGAAAGCAGTAGACGGGAGGCTCGAACACCTTCACCATCCAACCGAGCGCCTTGATCGCCTTCTCCACCCCAGCGCAGAACCCCCTGGGCTCTGCCAACAGCACCTTAGTACATACCACACTCTCAGCCTAGGTGTTCGCTGTCTAGACTGGTTTGCGTGTCTTCGCCAATAATCGTTTCGGTCCAACCCAACTCTGCAGCTGAGAGGGCTGGACTGCTTCCGGGAGACGAGATGGTGGCGATCTCTGGCCAACGACCTCGAGATATCATTCAGTACCAGATGCTGGTCGAAGAGGCAGAATTTGAGATAGATGTGCTCCGTGGTGGCTTGGGCTTTTCGGTAAGCGTCGAGAAGAATGCAGGTGACCCACTAGGAGCCGAAGTATCCTCCGCCCTTTTCGACAGGGTCAGAACCTGTGACAATCACTGCGAATTCTGCTTCATCTACCAACTCCCAAAGGGAATGAGGAAGAGCCTGTACATGAAGGACGACGACTACCGACTGTCGTTCTTGTACGGAAACTTCACTACGCTCACTCGATTCACCGAGGCGGACCTCGAGAGGGTGATCACCGAGAGGCTGTCACCACTTTTCGTCTCGATACATTCGACAGATCCAGAACTCAGATCGAGAATGCTGAGGAACAGGCGCGGAGCGCTCTCACTCAGGTGGCTGAGGGCAATGCTCGACGAAGGTATCGAGATTCACGGGCAAGTGGTGGTCTGCCCAGGCCTGAACGACGGAGATGAGCTCCACCAGACTCTGTCCGGCGTCTTGGCAGAGTACTCAGACCTAGCTACGGTGGCGGTTGTTCCTCTTGGCATCTCGAGCTTCTCGAAGGAACCGGCAATGCGTGCGCATACCAAACAAGAAGCTGAGGCAGTTGTCGACATCGTTGCCCATTTCCAGACACTCTTCAAGGAGCGGATTGGCAAGAGGATGGTTTACTGCTCCGATGAGTACTACCTTTTGGCCGATCGACCATTTCCCGATGCCGATAGCTACGACGGATTTCCGCAGCACGAGAATGGAATCGGCATGGCGAGGGCTTTCGAGGCATCGTTTTTTGGTGACGCAGATGCGGCGATAGGTGTAAAGCCGGGATTTTTCTCGTGGGTTGACGGTGCGCCGGCCCAGGGATACCGAGCCCCGCGCACGATTCAATCCTCCCAGCAGGTGAAGATACGTCCGAGACGAACTGCGACCGAGCAGGTTGCGGTGCTCACGGGAGTCTATGGAGCGATGGTGCTGGCGCCACTGTTGAGGTCAGTAGGTGCTGACCAAGTGACGTTGATTGAGGTTAGGAACGATTTCTTTGGTGGAAATATCGCAGTAACTGGTCTTATGGCAGGCGCTGACGTGAGTAATGCAATCGAACAGTCGCCTGGTTATGACAGATACTTGCTGCCGGATGTATGCCTTACCGAGGGAAGATTTCTAGATGGGCTTAGACTGGATGAGCTTCCCCGCTCTGTCGAAGTCATTCCTACCGATGGTGCGTCACTTCGAAGTGCAATCGGGTCGACCGTCTAATAGGTAAATGGAGTTCGGCAGTGGCAAATACAAACAAGCGTTCGGGAGCATCTCTCGCGGCAATGGCCGATACCGGCAACCCCGAGAGGCGACTGCCGGTTGTGGCGATTGTCGGGCGACCAAATGTAGGCAAGTCCACCCTTATGAATCGCGTCGTTGGCAAGCGGGTCGCTATCGTAGAAGAGAAGGCAAAGGTTACAAGGGACCGTAAAGCGCTGGACGCGACTTGGGCGGGTAGAAAGTTTGTACTCGTCGATACCGGCGGGTGGCTTGCAACCGGAGATGAGCTGGATGCAAAGGTCTCTGCCCAGGCCGAACTGGCCGCCAAGGAGGCAGACCTCGTCGTGTTTGTCGTCGATGTCACCGTTGGGGTAACTGATGAGGACGATCAGGTTGCAAAGATGCTGAAGAAGATCGGCAAGCCTGTAATCGTCGCAGCCAACAAGGTCGACTCCTCCACCAGAGACAATGACATCTGGATCTTCTCCCGGTTTGGACTCGGCGATCCTATGCCTGTAAGCGCGCTACATGGTCGCTCAAGTGGTGAACTGCTCGACAAGATAGTGGAGGTGACAGACGCCCCCTTCGAAGACGAACTGGAGGATTGGGCAGCTGACCGCCAGGATCAACGGAACAAGAGAGATCACGATGAGCTGAGGGTGGCCATCGTCGGTAGGCCGAATGTTGGCAAGTCCACACTCTTCAATCAGCTGATAGGTGGAGAGCGTTCGGTCGTCCATGACCTGGCCGGAACCACTACGGACTCAGTGGATACATTGATCGAGACTGAGGCCCTCGGTAAGGTCCGTTTCATCGATACTGCGGGTATGAGGAGAAAGTCCCGAGTGGGGGAGGGGACCGAGTACTACTCGATGGTGCGTGCCCTCAGGTCCATCGATGAGGCAGACGTATGTCTGTTGGTTATCGACGGGACTGAAGGCGTCTCAGCGCAGGATCAGAGACTCGCCGAGAGGATAGACGCTGCTGGTTCGCCCGCCCTTGTGATTTTGAACAAATGGGATTCGCTTTCCACGGAAGAGAAGCTCGATACCGGAGAAGAGGCTGAGAACAGGCTCGCTTTTCTCTCTTACAGTCCGTTCCTCAGAATATCGGCGAAGTCCGGTGCTGGCGTGAATAAGATCTGGGCCGCAATTGCCCAGGCATCGAGCGCGTACAGAACCAGGATTCCGACGCGGGAGCTGAATCTGTGCATCCAGAAGGCGCAGTCGGAGCATCCCCCAAAGGGCACGAGGATTCTATATATAGTCCAAGGTGCTACGGACCCACCCACGATGACACTTTTCTCAACCCGACCCATCGATCCCCAGTATCTTCGTTTCGTGGAGCGTCGGATTCGAGAGAGGTTCGGCCTTGGAAACACCCCAATCAAGTTCAGGGTGCGAAGGCGGTCAGAGGGGTAGAGACGCAAGCGGTGGCACTGTGAACCGACTGCCGACTCGGAAGTCGTCGTTCTGAATTTGTATTGAAAGTGGGGAAATCACGTTCTTTGGGTTAAGCCCTAGGTAAGTGTAGGTTTCACCGTTCCACTCATTCCGCAATAGAGTGGTCAATTTGGAAACATGTGCGCAACTGAGCGGGTTTTGCAGCTTATCCGGGGGTAGGTCTGGAGTAGGTGTAGTGTTCCGAAAGATCCGTATTCGAGCCAGTCTGAACATCAACTACGAGCTAACACACACCTACGCCTAGACTATGAGTCCATGCCGTGGTGTGAGAGTTGCACGAAGTTCCACGAGAACTCTGATCTGGACGAGGGTGGAACGTGTCCTAGTTGCGGGTCGGTGATTACGGCGCCAAAAAAGGCACCGTGGCATTTTAAACTACTTGTTTTCGCCACCGCCATCTATCTGACCTATCGCTTGGTCCAACTTGTCGCTTGGCTATCCCACCACATCAAGCTATGAGTTTCTAGCCGATTGCACGTCACCGCGAGACTAACATGCTCCTATTCGGGCTGTGGCGCAGCTTGGTTAGCGTGCTTGACTGGGGGTCAAGAGGTCCCGGGTTCAAATCCCGGCAGCCCGACGAGGTATAATGGCAGGTCAGGTGTATAAAATTGACCAAGCTGGACTACCCTTTGCAGGCAGCGAGTGGCTTCACGAGTGGCTTCAAGTTTTCAAAGCCGCTGCAAGAGCCCTCAATCAATGAGACCGGAAAGATAATCGCCCATGGTGTCGGTTGCGCTTCGCAGGTGCTCAGTAAGCAGGTGGCTGTATGTATCGGACGTTATCCGGATTGAGCTGTGACCTAAAAGCTTTGATACCTGTTCCAATGGCACGCCGTTGCTTAAAAGAATGGTTGCAGCGGAATGCCGCAATTCATGGAGGTGCCAATCCTCTAGCCCTACTTTTGCGGCCAGAGTCTTGAAGAGCTTGCTCGTGTTGTCAGGATCAAGCCATTGACCCCAGGCTGTAGTAAACATAGCGGTGGGCTGCTTCCATGCTACATCATGGCTGGAGAGCACTTCTCGTTCCGCTAGCTGAGATTTTCTGTGCTTTTCCAGTACATCACAAACAAATATTGGAAGCGGAATCAGTCGTTTTGAACTATCGGTCTTGAGCGACCCGACAACCACTTTGCTTCCCTCTTTCTTCCGAGCCTTTGTCACGCTTAGGGTCTTGGCTTTGGGGTCATAGTCTTGCCATGTCAAGGCTATGGCTTCACCCCGGCGCAGGCCGAGAGATAAAAGCACAATCCATAAAGCACCTAAGCGGTCCTTTTTCGCGAACTCCAACAGAGCTCTGGCCTTATCTTCGCTAAGAGATCGGCCATGTCGTTGTTTTTGCCTGATACTCGTACGTAGAAAATATTGCTGGATTTGATTCGATCATGCGCCACTTGACAGCCTGATCCAGACTCATGGATAGCACTGTGCGCAATAATTTCACATACCTCGGAGATAGTCCTTCGTCGGTCTTTGACTTGAGAAATTTATCGATTTCCTGAGAGTGTGTCGACGACGCTTGAAAACTGTACAGTTACAACGCTCGAAAAGTGAACAGTTTCAGACACCCTAGCTCTTGTCGTCAGCGGTCAGCATCACGCTTGG
>JABEUN010000013.1 GCA_013044385.1 Acidimicrobiaceae bacterium | reverse complement strand
TCAAATCTGAGAATCTGTTTCTATCAGCTACTTCCCGGCTGATTGTGTTCTAGTCAGATAATCAGAAGAGTTTCGCAAGTACAGTACAAAGTCATAGCCAATGTTCTAATCCTTCGGCACATTCGGCCCTGGTCATCGAGCCAGAAACTTTGCAAGGTGCGTCAAGCAACTCGGAACCCCTGACATTCTGGCATCTGAACCAGGTGGGATAGTCAGTTGCTCAGCTGTGGGTTGCTCCACAAGTACTTCCGTCGCTATTCCGGTACGAAAGGTCCACTAACGTCGGCTCCAAGACAGGTTTAAAATAGCTGCTGGCTTCCGAAGCAAAGAGGTCGAAGGGATTCTGTAGCCGCTGATGGTACGTTACCTCAAGGTGAGCTTGAGCACAACCCGAAGCCCTAGCAGGGTCGACAACTGCATTACTCCTCATTTTGGTCATGCCTTCAAGCCCATTTAGCTAGACCAGCCCGAGACCTCATCGAACTGAATGACTAGCCGAAGAAAAACTATGGTTGGAGGGCCCAATACAGACCGGGTCAATTGAGAGGTGGCGAACCGGCAACGTCTTTGAACCTGAGGTTTACCGTCCGGAATAACGAGCCATCGGTCGAAATGAAAAATGCCTCAAAATCATCCATTGAGTCAAGTAGTCTGAGAACTTCGACCCCACCTGCAACTAGGGCCGTTGCGAGTGCATCGGCAATGCTCAGGTCACCCCCTAGGACAGTTGCTGAGACCGCTCTCAGTTCCCGACCCTTTGGATTTACAATGTGCTGACCACGCTCGTATACTCCAGAGGTGGCGCAAGCCGCGGTAACTTCCACGACGCCACACAACGCGCTTGGATCGTTCGGATGCCTGATTCCAATGTCATAGCTTCGACCCGGCAGAACACAGATGTCTCCTCCAGCATTGATCAAAGCGTTCTTCACTCCATAACTCTCAAGTACAGACAGTGCACGATGGGCCGCCCAACCTTTGACTATGCCCGTTGGGTCAAATCTCACCCCGAGGGCCCAAGGATCAAAGTATCCAGCAGACAGATCTCTAGCCGTCTCAGACAGAGACATGACTTCCAAAAATAGATCCGACGGGTCATCAACCTCGCCACGGTTGAATTGGGAGATCTCACTCTCTTGTCTCCACAGACTGAAACGCGCGTCTTGTAGGTCTATATCTGTCCTGGCGGCATCGACCGCTGATTCCAGTACTTCTAAATCGACGTCACTCTCATCCACTAGGAACGAGAAAACGGTTCCCATGGATTGATGAATGAATGAGATCACTTGAAGTGGAGTTTATCGAGTGCGCTCTGTATCGAGTATGCATACGCTTCGCTGGTGTAGGTGGCACCTGATATTCCCATGATCTGGGTACCTTGAGCCTTCAAGACCTCGCCCTTCAAAATTGGCACCACCTGCTGTTCAAGCTGAAAGGAGTAGGACTCGAGGGCTCGGATGGTGCTCACCGTCAGATCAGTGATCCGATTGTTGGTGATTGTCACTTTGACAGCAAGCTGTCCATAGCCGTAGTTCTCGAGGTTGCCAACCATTGATCCAGTCGCAATAGGAGCTGCTGCAACCGTGGTAGTCGTGACGATCGGAGCCGAACCAGATGCCGTTGCGCCGCTAGAGGCTGCCGCCGCGGATCCACCGGCCGCAGTCGAAGCCGTCCTGACCAATCCCGCTGTTTGGGTTGGAGAGGAACCGTGTACAGATACAACTCCTACGAATCCGACTGAGGCCGCCCCGATGAGCTTGACCGATACCTTCACTGATTCCCCTTGCTAGATACTGTAGGCCTCGTGGTGGATGGCCTCATTTGGTACACCTGCACTTTTAACAATGTTTACGACATCATTTACGAATCCTTCTGGACCACACACGAACACGTCCCTCTTTCTGATGTCGGGCACCAGCTTCACTATGGAGGCCATGTTGATAGAACTCCGGTTCCCGATCAGTCTGTGAACCACGCCCTTACGATTCCGCACCAACTCCTCGATCTCATCGATCAGCGGCAGATCTGACTCGCTGCTGGCACGGAGTACGACAATCGGTCGGGACTTCAACGGAATGTCCTCCAGAAGCGACCGCACAGCAGTCACCCCGATCCCACCCGCTATCAGAAGTGCGTGTGGCCGCCGTGAGGCGTCAACTGTGAAAGCACCATATGGTCCCTCTATAGCGACACCCGTGCCGACCTTGATCTCCGCAAGCGACGAGGAGAAGTCCCCCAATGCCTTGACCGTGAGACGCATGTAAGGAGGCTGCGGGAGAGCCGAGACCGTGAAAGGGTGTGCTTGCCACCACTTTCCCGGTGTCATGAATCGCCACTCAAAAAACTGCCCACCTGCAATCTTGAGTCGGTCTAGATCCTTGCCTTCAAGGACAATTGAGACAACACCAGCGCCTTCAGGTCGTACCTCAGCCACTCTGAGCTGGTGTCGGATAGACCTGTACAGCGGCGTCACGACCCGATATGCAACCACAAGCACAATTGCTGCCACCCAAGCAAGAGTCCACACAAGCTGAGTTAGAGGGTGCTTGACGAAAGAAGGTCCCAGTACGACTTCGTGAGCGAATGAGATGAATAGTGCGACATACATCAGCAGGTGGAGGAGCCACCAGTTCTCCCTAGAGATGTGCGTCCGGATCTGACGTATCGAGACGATTCCAATCAAAACCATGATTCCAAGTCCAACAGTCGCGCTGAATAGGTGTGGAAAGGTGTTCACGACCACACCGACTTCAGAAAGCACTCCTCGCTTGGCTGCCTCTGCATACGAAAGGGTGAGGAACAGCGCGTGAGCCGTTATCAACAAGATCGGCCACGGAGCGAGTTTCCTGTGCCAATGCATCACGCCACCTTGACCGAGCGTCCGCTCAAGAGCTGGCATGCGGCTGGCTAAAACCACCATCAGGAGTGCTAGGTATGTTCCCACCAGGCCCGTCGTTGAACCTATGAACATTGCCAACCCACCGCTGGTATGTAGTTCGCTCTGGGTTCCATCCACCAACGGGAGACCTACGAATACGCCCATACCGAGTCCCATAAGCACTATGACAATGTCGAACGCGGGTCGCGCAGACGGTCTTCTTGCCGACTTCGAAGCTCCGCCAGCTCGTACAGCTACCCTTCTAGGGTGCGCCTCCGGGGCGAAAGTGGCAGCCTCTTTCAAACTCTGCTCCAAACTCGATCGATCCTGCGAGAACGCTAGCAGGGTGAACTGAAGTCTTTATGAGCCTCCGCCCGACTTCACAACCCATTCACCTTTCTATTCTTTCTTTCTATTCTTCCTTCAACAGTGCGGGAATGCACAACTAATAGACGAGACATCCGCGCTGCCATCGGGCCTTGTAGGCGCATGAGGACTGTCCGGATTGATGGTGCATCGGCACCCAGAATGTCCGCAATGGGATAAACGAACAGCTCGGGCAACGATTGTCTGCAAAAATAGGTGGTGATCTCCTAAATAGGCAATCAGGCACATGTACATCGAGCCAGGACGACTTAAAGCTTGTCCAGTCCATCTGATTCAGATCGTCAAACAAGTTTCGGTGGTCTTGTGCGTAACACAAAGGTAAAGTTGGGTAACCCAACTCCCCAGAAGATCGGATCAGAACTGGCCGAGCGGCGTACAGCTCCCCTATCTAGACTCCGAATCTTCGAAAGGAGTAACATACAATGCCGACCCAATCTTCAGTGCAGGCGTCCGACGGAGCACTCCAAGTAGGAAAGGTTCCGGCACAGATGGGCAGTACCCATGACTTGCCCTGATCCCTCGCCTAAGTCCCAGTCGTGAATCAGACAATGAAGGACATCG
>JABEUN010000002.1 GCA_013044385.1 Acidimicrobiaceae bacterium | reverse complement strand
GGTTGGGCAGGAGATCGAACTGCCTTACGACGAGGCCTTGGCGGCCCTAGTCGAAGGCGGGGATTCGGTTAGCTCCGTCGAATCGCTGCACGGCCTCGACGCAGCTAACCGTGAACTCTTAGTTCGCAAGATAGACGAAGTTGCGAACTCCATGCAACAGCAGTGGCCCAGGAGCAGATCACTGGCACAGTTCAGACTGAAGTTCCAAGATAGGATCGCCATACCAATGGCCAATGGCCGCCTCGAACTGCATGGCAGGCCGGACCTGATCGCAGTGTTTCGAACTACAGCTGATGGGTCCAATCCGGAAGGTGATACGCAACCGGAACAACGATCTTCCAAAGGTCGCACCCATTCGGCGATACTCGACGCCAAGAGCGGTGTCGAACACGTAGAAGATGCCGAGGACGCCGTCTTTTATGCGGCCCTCGAAGCGATGAGGTCCGGATTGCTACCCGCTCTGACCGGAAGCTACTATCTGGCTTCGGGCGAGATTACCACCCTCGTTCCAACTGAAGAGTTGATGATGAACGAGCTCGATAGGATCGAAAACGCAGTTTCGAAAATCCTAAGGCTGACTGTTGGCGGCATTGCAGTGCCATCCAAATGCTCCTACTGTAGCTACTGCCCGATAAGGGCGACCTGCCCAGAGTACGAACCAGACAGTGCTGGCTCGTACTCAGAACTTGGTGGTGATGGTCTTGAATGACTCCCAGTCCACCATCAGGCAGTCAGAGTTTATGGGAATCGTCACAGACCTACTTGCAATGAGATCGGGGCCGGTAGCCGAATCGTCACCTCGTGACCGTCGTGCGGCAGTTGCAGAGTTATTTCGAACCGCTTTAGCGGACTCGGCATCCTCAATTCCGCCTTCGGGCGCTACTATCAACAACCGCCTCATCAACAACACTTCCATCTGTCCTACGCGGGCCCTCACCGTTGCCGCAACTCCATTCGCATGGAAACCGGCTTTCGCTAACCGGAGGATCACGAGTGCGGCCATCAACTATCTCGTAGCATCCGGCGGAAACGTCGCTGACTCCATAGACGCCGCAATAGCGGAGATCATAAATTTAGGGGACAGCCTCGGTCGCTATCTCAACAGCATCAACTCGGGCAGCGACCCCACCGGCAGAGCACGCCTAGCGACCTACCGAGCATCGGCAATGACTGGAGTTAACAGGCTCTTGGACATTGTCCCTCTCGATCTCCTCGTCGCTCAATTCGATGTCAAAGCCATTCCAACTGTGGTCAAGCTACCGATACCGGTAAGCACTGGATCGGGTCGAGTCTCAACATTTACGCTCGAGGGCAGACTCGACCTCCAGATCAGCGCGCGGGGCTCAAGCGATTCGACAGTGTTCGTGACCGTCTCCACGGGAGAGCCGGGCTTTCAGGTTGATGCTCTTGCATCGCTGCTCCAGCACGTGAAGAACCCAAAGGGGCTGATCCTCATCGACCCTTCATCAGGTAGATCAGACGGGCACAGCTTCTCCAGATCGAATGTCACCTCTTGGGTCACAGCTTGCATCGATGCGGCGACTGTTCAAAGTCGACTGAACGCCTCAGACGACGGATCGCAGGAGCTATTTCGAAAGAACGCTACCCCCAGCTCCAGCTGCAAATACTGTGAAAACGTGAAGTTCTGCCAGCCCGGCCAGCTCGAGTTGGAGGTGCTTAGTGAGCACGAGGTATAGGACCGTCTTCATGGGTCTCACAGTATTCTTAGGCGCCAAGATAACTTTGACCCTCTGATTTCAGCCCAACACAAACTTCTTACAGATGGGAAGCCATTGGCAACTCATGGGTCTAACCGAAGCCCTGTTTGACTACTTATTAGCGCTCAAAGTTGTCTCAATCGCATTTGCAAGCACCTGCTGGCCGAGCGTGCTCGGATGAATGTCGCATTGATCCGGACCTGTTGCACCAACCGCCACAGCCAGAAGTTTTGCCACGCAGGCCCGCCCACCTGAACTAGCAGTAGCAGCCTTGAACGCGTCGTAGCCTGAAACGAGCGTCAATCCAGGGTAGCTATTCACAATGTTGTCGATGATGTTGTCGAAGTAGACCACTTCGGCGTTCTCGGTCGAGTGGTAGTTGAACGCATAGTAGTTCAGCACCACGAAAGATCCCTTATAGCCCGTGGCGAGGATACTCGAGATGATTGTCCGAAGGTTGGCCGAGTACTGTGCAGTCAGGGCAGCTACCACCGACGGCGACGTGCATCCATGCTGCTCCCTCTGGCAGAGCAGCACATCGTTGGCACCTATGTCGAGTGTGATTAGTCGAACATTCTTGGTCTTGAGTATGTTGATCGCGGCGCTCAGTTGAGAACCCGTGTAGTTGTAGTGGAGCTTTCCCGATGTCCTGTAGCCCACCGGTACGTTGTCGAATACATTTGTGCCCGGCACCTGAACCTGGTGATTCTCGCATCCTGCGCTGCGAGCGGAAGGATTGATCATAGATGCAGCGGTCTCACCTGGACAGGCGAGATTGATGAGTTGTAGGTGATCCCATTGGGCTACGTAATTGGCATAGGAAGTAAAGACGCTGGCGCCGAGAGAGTGCGCAAGAAATGCCTCGCCAGGCTGGTACCCAAAGGCAACGGAGTCGCCCAAAGCCAAGAGCACTCCTCCACCGGTGAGCGACGGAGGAGGCGCAGTCAAACCAGTACCGTTCCCTAAGGTTGTCGAGTTACTAGATGGATTGGTCACAGATCCGTTGGCAGAGTTGACCGATGCAGCAGGCGAGCCTCTTAGCAACACAAACGTCAGTGCCACCACTGCCACGACAGCTATCGAAACGGCCGCAACCAGTTTCGGTCGCACGCTTCCAGAGGACATCTACCCCAGTCTCCCTTCTTGCTTGTGGTGTCGAAAGGCTGGCAATGAGAGCACCGATTAGCCACCGCCCCCCAATCCTACCGCATTGCACATGAAACTGAGAGAGCGAGGCTTGGTTGCTGTCCTCGTCACGCGCGATTGCCGGACTGTTCACTCTCCTCGTAAAGTTCCATGCGGTTCCCGCCGGTAGTAGCGGCCTGCTCCGCTTTTGTTAGCGATTGACTTGTTACGGTACGGTTCCTTCCGCGTCGTTTGGCGGCATATACAGCTAGATCGGCCCGTCTCAGAATGTCGATCGGCCTCTCGATGGAGTGGTATTGTGCCACACCGGCTGAGAAGGTCGTCCTGCCCATGGTCGCCCAGCTCCTGCGCACCCGTTCAAGAACCGTCTGCACCTGCTCCTCGTTAGCCCCCTTGAAGACGATAGCGAATTCATCGCCGCCATACCGGCTGGCGAGATCGCCGCCGCGCAGGTTGGAGGCGAGTATCACCGAGAAGCGGGAGATCTCGATATCACCCTCATGGTGGCCAAGAGTGTCGTTGAGCTGTTTGAAGAAGTCAAGGTCGACGAAGGCTACCGAATCGCCCCTATCGATGTCCTGGAGCTTGGTGAAGAAAGACCTCCGATTGCTAAGGCCCGACAGTGGATCGGTCGTGGCCTCAGAAACCAGTCTGTCCGTTCTCAGTTGTCTCTGAAGCAGCGCACTGAGATCGGCAGACGTGGCTTGAAGTACCGTAAGTTGGCTCTTCGTCTCGAGCTCATTCTCGCCATTTGCCTCGACAAGAAGGACGCCGAGGAGTTGCTCGGCTCCGAACAGTGGGACCTCCAACGCAAACTTCTTTGGATCACTCGAATCCCCAAATGGTGTGTTTTTGGTGACGTTGGGTGTGATGATTCCAGCTGAGACCGGACGCCAACCCGCATAGAAAGGTTTTGACTCCGTAACGCTTATGACCTTCGCCTTAGGAAGCTGCTTGGAGAGATTGGCACGATGTGAAAGTACCAATGCCCTTCGTGCAATGGCGATCATTGCCCCGTTACCTGCCGCACCGCCGGAGCCCCTTATGAACAGATCTCCGGGTCGACCGTTCCTCTGGTCCCAAAGGACAAGAATGGCATACTCAGCGTTTACCAGTCCCAAGAGTCCATCAAGTGCCTTGTCGATCCCCTCTACGAAGGAGTCGGACGCGGCCAGATTCCTTGCCATCGTCACGATTGCGCGCAGTCGTTGGGTATTCGTCCGCTCGGTCGCCGATACCCATGCGACCACCTCTGCAGTCACAACACCCATTGCCAAAGCGGCGACTCCGGGGAGGACCCTTTTTAGTCCCACACCGTCGAATAGCAAAGGTGCCAGCGAGGCGGCCAGACCCAACGGTGCAACCAACACCTGGTAGCCCGGTGGCTCGAACAGCCCCATGAAGACGAAGTCGACAATGAAGAGGGGAGCAATGTAAGGGACCAGGCCAGGTGCCTGAATCTCCCCTATACCCAGAAAAATCAGGCCCAAAGGGCCGAGCAAAGACTTTGCACCCGGAGGCATATGGCCCCACGGAACTATCGGAATCAACCCGCCGAGCAGGACAGCCGCACCGACGTCCAAAAGCAAGGGGGTCAGTTGAAATGTTGGTCGAAGGATCGCAACCACGATTAGTGTCATCAAACCCGATGCGAATACCAATAGGGGTGCAACTAGGGCAGCCCGGGGTCCTCCCGATTCATCCCGCTCCGAACTTCCTGCAGCAGTAGCGCGGTAGTTCCTCGCTCGGAGCCATCGACCCACGGAGCCATCGAATGACTTGGGCAGTCCTTGCCCTCGATCAGACCTTGCCAATCCTTGCCTTATCTCAAACTTCCAAGTTCAACAGATCGCATTCCGTGCGATCAGCCAATTCCACCACTCAACGTGATTGCACAGAGTACCACCATGAACGCAGCGTGGCTAGTGCCGAGTTAGGCCTGAATGTGAGGGAACCACGAGATCTTACGCCCTTCCAGCGCTGCGGTCTAGTGAAATATGAACAATTCCTCATAATTTATGGTACTCATTGCAACTAGAGAGTTGTCGTACCAACCCTGTAAATGCAACCACCGAAAAAACGTGCCTATCGAAGTTCACACTCCACCGCTGGCGCCGGCCGATGATGCAACCACTCGAGATACTTGAGCCGTGCACCACTCACCGAATTCCAATGCCAGCAGAGCAAACACACTCATAAATCTCGTGCCGCTGATCTCGTCAAATGAAACACATAAGAAGTCCTCCTCGATGACGAAACCTCACAACAAAGTATGCACCGGAGGCTAAGTCTCTCTTTTCTTCCTAGGTCGGTCTATTAGATCGAGTTACAGGGACCGAAATCAACAGACACCGCCTTGGCGGAATCTGAACTCGAGGTCCATCGCGGTTCATTTCACTCCAACAGAGCGTCGAAAAAACGCACGTCTTGCGCTTCAGCTACGTCTCCTTGCTAGGCAAATCGGCGAGGGAGATGACCTAGTGGTTATCCATATCCTCCCTCACCGCCGGGCTGAACGGGGTCGGATCGAGTGCATCTGGATCACTCGGAGTTCTATTCTTGAGCATGAAAAATCGGATCGGTCGGTCACCCGATGACCGGGGACCAGCCCACTCCGCAGGAACCGCGTCCACTGCATCGGCGAGCTGATAAGCAGCTGATTCGTAATTGACCCTCCACCCTTTGAAGTGCGGCCAGGCCTCCTCTGGAGTGCGTTCGAGTTTGTAGCCAACCTGCTTCAATCTGTTGTAGCCGAAGATGAAATCGTCATAGCTCAACTGGATACCAGCGTCGGGTTTGGGGTCGTGGTCCACTTCAAAGCCGACATTAGAGGCGAGTTGCCTGAAGCAGAGATAGCCCATCCTCAAAGCGAGTCTCGCCTCCATCGGGGTCTGAGTGGGTGAAACAGAGTGCATCAAGGCCGCAGCGTCACAGACCGCCAGCAGTCCCACGATCCACGAAGATGCTGGTTCGGGAGAGCGGAATCGCATGAGCACGGGATAGCTGGCATGAGACTCCTTGACGTCAGCGGCCCATCGCTCCCAATTGATGTAAAAGCTCGTCATCAGGCCATCTAAGTCCGAAAGCGTGGTTCGAGCGAGCAGTTCCGGGCCCCAAGGGGGTTGGCCCGCCCTCGCAGACAGAAGTGTCACCTCGGTCTCGCGACGGTTGAAGGCTGAGTAAAGAGTGGGAAGGTACGCGATCTGGAGGGCGACCACAAATAGGCCGACCCCACCGGCCAAAAAGTCGACGAACGTTGCCCAGACAGACGGAGTCGACACGAACCCTAACGTCAGCATCGAGGCACCAGCTTCTCGCAGTGCCAAGAATGGACGGTGCACCGATGGAAGCAGCAAAAGAGTAAATGCAGCCAGTAGCAGAACCACCCACAGTCCAAGTACGCACACCAGGATCGCTGCACCTTCGTATGCGTAAAGACCATCTCTTTTCCTGTAGCCAGAGAGTCTGCGCCCGACAATGCGCATGCCTTTGCTGACAACCCTGTCTACGAAGCTATAAATGCCAGGAGGACTCCCCCTTGGAACCAACAGTGTCCTGATGATGCTAAGGAGTACCACTGTTAGCAACAGGCCGCCAACAACGGCCAGAAAGACGTCCAGCACCGTCATCTCAGCTCCCACTCCTTCTTATGACTCTCTTGCTCAGGTTACCCGTCGGGCCAGAATCGGCTCTTGAGATTCCCATAGGCGACGACGTGCCAGCAACTATGCTCGTTCTGTGCCCATTGCGTAGGAGTCGGTTGAGTCACCTACAAATTAGAACGCCTAGCAGTACATACCTGAGTACGAACATATCTATTTGCGGTCACAACGTTCCCCACGCTTTGCAAGACTTGCTAGAAGTCCCCTTCGGAATACGAAAGAATAGGAAAGACGGCGTTGGCCGCCTGATTCGAACCTCGAAATCGCCACGGAGATGGCAACGAGTTCTAACTTCGACGGACTCTAAGCACAGTGCTGACACAGAGCTGCCAGTTAATGGAGGAGGCTGGTGTGCAGCAATCTGACCAAGATCGACGGTCGGGGATTCGGTAGTGTGAAGCGTCCAAAGGGCTGGCTCTCGCTCAGCTTCGTGATGGCGTCAGTGGGTCACGTGAACTCGGCTGCGAGCCGAAGTGAAAATCTGTCGATGTATCAAGAAGTTCGGGATCGGCCTTCTCCGACGCACCGCTGGCTCACGCGTCGTGGAGCTTGAATCAATGAGAGCCAGGTTCCGAGGTCGATTTTGCGTGCACGAGCGATCTCTCCTGCGCCCCTGCTCCCCGTCTAACCTCTATGGCGCTCTATCCTCTAGGGCGTTGAGCGTCTCCATACGCTTCAACTCTTGGGACTTGCGCAAGTTATCGATCCTGTAGTAGGCAACAACGGACGCCACGATGCCGTTTGCTACGAACGCGGCAACCAGGGCTAGCAGGAATCTCTCGAGAACCGTCGTAGCGTCAACCATTCCATTTGAAAACGACATTAGAGATGGCGCGGTAATTAGGAACGCCAAAAGGAGCGAAATCTTGAACCTACCGCTCAATCCTGGACCTCCAGATAAGAGTCGACTAACCTAACCCACTTATCGACAGAAGAAGCCTGTCCCTCAAGTGTCAATATCGGCAGCTTCAGCGAGAGGGACCTCTCGACACTTTCAGGCGACAGGATCGATGAAACACAGATGCCGTCGATGCGCGGCAGTTCCAGTATCTGTTTCATATCACATTCGCCCGGATCCTCGATGTGGGTGAACACGAGCGAATCCCTCCGCCCCAGAACTGAGACGAGCTGTCCTATCTCTCGATGTGCCAACCAGATTGCGAAGCTACTCTGCTTGACGGTCCCCTCTTCGAGCGCACTGGCCACCCTGCTCGGGGGCGTACTCAGCCAAGACGGAATTCCCCTACCAGCACCGATGAATCGCCGTCCATCCTCGATTCGATATACGTCACACAGGGCTTCGAAGTTGACGAGACCGTCGCTAGAGGAACTGGAGTAGATGACAACTCCACCGGGGCTGAGCATCGGGACCTGGTGGAGCTGTCCGAGCAGCTCCAAAATCACCGAAGATCGCCCCAATCTCGGAGCGATCGGTTGTATTACCGCTCCGCTGACCCTCTCCGCCAGGTTTGTAGGCGCAGTCCTCAGGTCGATGACCACGCCCTCCCGGTCGTCAGGATCGCGGGGGGATTCTGACCACTCTTCGACCGTTTCGACTTCATTGGCCGGAACCACAGTCGCTGATGTCCCTAAGACAGTCGGGGTGGGGCCGTCTAGCGCCTCAGCATGAGCACTTTTGTTGACATCTTCCCAGTCCCTCACGAACGGATCGTTGGGGTCCTCGATCAGTTCAGGATCGGATTCGGCCGGATCCTGGAACTGATGGCGCGACTTCGATGAAATCGCTCTCCAGGTTGGAAGCGAGACCTTCGCAGGTATGCGCCATCTCCCTTGAGATGAGACCACCATGGGCGTAGAGGGGAGAATTGGCTCCGGATAATCTACGACGAACGGGTCGGAGTCAGAGGACATCGAAGCCATCGCCATGCTCGGCATTGTTCTGTATCGCTCGCTAGATGAATTGGTGGCACTACGCAACGTCCGCCTGGCGTCTGCCGAGATGACCAAGGTGTCCTCGGTGTCCTCGTCGACGAATCCAATAAAGTTGGCCGCCCCCGCCCTATCCAGCGAATTTGATCCCTCAACCGACATCGCCGAGTCCATGCTCTTTGCGTCGAGCCAGGCCCTTTGCAACTCAGTGGCAAAAGTGGCAAAGTCTCTCGGATCGGATGTCCGTACGTCGAGTCGGTCTGATGCGACAACAGTTGTCTCTACCGGTGCAGCAGGAGGATCGAGTTTCTCGATCGTAACCTCGAATGTATAGCGGGAACCTAAACCGAATCCACCTCGGTGTTTCATCCTGGTGGCCGAGACGATCTTCGCCTCGTTTCCGTAATTCTCGCGTATTTCGACCAGTATCCCCTCGATCGAGTCGCCACTAAACGTCTGCCGTCTTGCCAACTGAGATCACCCCTATTCTGTCAACTTTCATTCCGAATGGAATCTCCGCAGATGAGACCACGGGAATCTCCTCACCCAGCCCTCTGAGGAGCCTTGCGACCGCTGTCCTTATCTTGGGAGTGCATATGAGGACCACCTCAGCAGTTCCATGAGCACCTGCGGCCTCTTTCTGCTCGGTCACCGCACCCCTGAAGCTGTAGGACGAGATCGGGTCTAGCAGCAACGTCGAGCGCTGATCGACAGTCTGCAGACTCAGAAGCAGCGAGTGCTCCAACTCTGGATCAAGGACAAGTGCAAGGAGTCGTCCGTCTACAGCATGGGTGGTCGCCACGACCGATCCAACGGCGGTTCTAGCCGCGTCGAGCAGCGCATCGGGTTCCCTCGAGGACTTAGCCCGATCAGCCACTGCTTCGACGATCCTAGGAAGATCTCTAACCGGTATCCACTCATCAAGGAGGTCACGTAGCACTTGCTGAAGCTCGCCAAGGGATAGCTGAACCTGGGCCATCTCGTCGATGATGACGGGGTTTGTCTGCCTTAGCGCGTCCAGCATCTCCTTTAGGGACTGCCTGCTAAGAAGCTCTCCTGCATGCCGTTTTACAAGCTCCGCAAGGTGAGTGGTGATGACAGATGCTCTATCTACCACAGTCGCACCTGTGATCTGTGCTTGGTTCCTATAGGCCATGGGGACCCACTTGGCGGGTATCTGGAAGACCGGTTCGAAGGTAGGTTCACCCGGCAATGCCTCGAGATGGTCACCAATGGCGAGGATGCGTCCCGGCGGGATCACCCCTCTACCGACCTCCACCTCGTGAACTTTGACCCTGTACTCTCCCTGAGGAAGCATTAGGTTATCCCTGGTCCTGACGGATGGCAGGACAATCCCTAGTTCACTGGCGACCTTACGTCTCAGGCTCTTCACCCTGTCAAGCAGGTCACCACCGCTCGCAGGGTCTACTACATCGAGCAGATCAAGTGAGAGTTCCAGTTCAATCGGTTCCACCCGCATGGTCGGATAAAGAGACTCAGGCGTGTCGAGTTGGGGAACAGTGGACAGTTCCTCCACGGTTTCGGCAGTCTCGGTGTGCGGCTTGGCAACCCGCCTCCCAACGGCAAAGATGCCGATCCCGACCACGATGAATGGGACCTTCGGAAGGCCCGGAAGTAGCGCCAGAACCCCGATGACGCCACCAGCAAGCTGGAGGGCAGACGCCTGATTGGACAGCTGGTGAATCAGGTCTGACCCGAAGTCGGACTCGTTGGAGGCCCTGGTGACGATGAGTCCTGTCGAGACTGATATCAATAGCGCAGGAATCTGGCTGACCAGTCCGTCGCCGACACTCAGTAGTGAATATGTGTCGATGGCCGAAGTGATGGAGAGGTGCCTCTGTAGAACTCCAACGACGAATCCTCCGAGCAGGTTGATCATGGTGATGAGGACTGCGGCTATCGCATCACCCTTTACAAACTTTGACGCACCGTCCATTGCGCCGTAAAAGTCGGCCTCCTTGGAGATCTTCTGTCTCCTGCGCCTCGCTTCGGTCTCATCGATGTGCCCCGCATTGAGGTCGGCGTCGATCGCCATCTGCTTACCCGGCATTGCATCCAGTGTGAAACGAGCACCAACTTCAGCGACACGACCGGCACCGTTGGTGATCACGACGAACTGGATGACGAAAAGGATCAGAAAGACCACCAAGCCGACCAGAACCGAGCCACCGACGACGAAGTTTCCAAAGCTCTGGATGACTGTTCCTGCATATCCGTGGAGAAGGACGAGCCTGGTAGCGCTCACGTTCAATGCAAGGCGGAACATTGTAGCTATGAGAAGTACTGACGGAAAGGCGGAGAACTCGAGCGGATCCTTGACCCGCAGGGCCATCACAAGGATCACTAGACCGAAGGTGATATTGAGGCTGATCAGCATGTCCAGCAGTGGCGATGGTAGTGGAACCACCAACATCACCACGATGAAGGCGACTCCGACCGGTATCGCTAGAGCAATTCTGTTTGTTTTGGGCATCCATCCAACCAGGCGTAATCGCCCATCCATGGAACCGAGTTCAAGCCTTCCTGGCTAGTTAGTTTTCGGCAAACGTTGAACCGATCTTGACCCCAAATATCCAGCTGATCGACGAAATCTCAGAATTCTCACGCCAAGATCTCATCGGCGATGTCTGAGAGATCTTCACGGCGGGTTGAATGGTTGGTCTCGTAGTACCTTGCCGCTCCCGAAAGCTGATAGACGAAGGCGAGGAGGCGGGCCACAGCCAAGAAGAACGCTGGCGGGATCTGGGTGCCGATTTCACAGCTTCGGTGGAGCGCCCTAGCAAGTATCGGGTCTCTCACGATCGGAACGGCGTGCTTTGCCGCCTCTTTCTTGATCGATAGCGCCACGTAGCCGCTTCCCTTTGCAACAACTACAGGCGCCATCTGCTTTGCCGGGTCGTAAACGATCGCCACCGCGTAGTGAGTCGGGTTCACTATGACCGCGTCGGCGTTCCTAACTGACGACATCATCCGCCTTCTTGCCAGAGTTATCTGAGCCTTCCTTATTCGTCCTTTGGTCGTAGGGTCACCCTCTGCATCACGAGCCTCATCTTTGACCTCCTGCTTGGTCATCATTAGACTGTCTACCAACTTCTTTTTCTGCCGTATGAAGTCCGCTATCCCGACGGTGAAGCCAACTATTGCAACCGTACGGAGCATCGACATAGCTCCAGATACCGCCATTGACACTGAGTCCATCATCGAGAGCTGGCCCGATGCGAGCTGCTTGACCTTCGACGCCAATACCACGTAGGCAACGATAGAGACGACGGACAGCTTGAAGACGGATTTCAACACCTCGAATAGTCCGTTGGTCGAAAAGATCTTCTTGAAGTTCTGCTGCGGAGACAGCCGTGACAACTTGGGCATCATCAGCTTGGGAGTGATAGAAAAACCAACTTGAGAAACATTCGAGATCAGGCTTATCAAAAAGCCGATCCCGCCAAAAAGCGCCGCCCCAAGGACCAGAATCCCCATACCCTGTCCAAGGTTCGCCAGAGCAAGGCCGGGGGTCAGCGAGGCTTGGTTATAGGAGTCGACTCGTAAGAAGAGCGTCTCCAGCTTGGGAGCGATCAATTTGAAGACGCCGGGCAGAACGAAGCTCGCCAACAGTAGTAGTAGCCAGGAGGTGATCTCTGGCGATCTGGCGATCTGTCCCTCCCCTTTGGCCTTCTGTTTCTTCTTGGGGGTAGGTTTTTCGGTACGACCGTCCCGCTCCGACACCGGTCTACCCCCCTACCAGGTCTCGCTCAGCGATGAAGGCGTAGTGGAGACCGGCGGTCAGGATACCCGGAACGAGGGTCAGCGTAAGAAGAACGAGGGTCAAAGAGAGAAGTATCTGGAGCGGGAACATGAACTGCATGGCATTTAGCTGAGGCGCGACTTTTACCACGATTCCAAGCACTACCTGAGACAGAAACATCACAGCGAGAACCGGTGCAGCAATCTGAAAGGCGGCGCCGAAGAATATGGACACCGATTTGACTATCACCTGCAGGCCGAGCGAGGGTTGCGAGAGCATCTCGGTTCCCATCGATCTGATTAGTCCCGCTACGACAAGTCGATCTCCACCCGATGCGAATAGCAAAGTGATGGCGAGGAGATCGTAGAAGGTACCAAGCGCCGGAGCCTGATTTAGCGACAAAGGGTCCATGGACGGCGGCGGAGAGAAACCGCCGAACAGTCCAAGGAGCGACCCTGCGGCCATCCCGATGTCTACGAAGACGGTTACCACGAATCCGAGGATCGCACCAGACAGGGCCTGTACCAGAATCTGCCCGACGAAAGCGATCGACGAATCGATCGGCACCGGATACGACATAGCAACGTGAAGTGTTCCAAAGGCTAGTGCAACTGCGACACCCACTTGGACTACACGCGGGATCATTTTGGAGGAGAAGGGCATGGCTAGGAATACAAAACCACCAGCCCTGGCCAACGCGAGCAGGAATGCAACAAGTGATGTCAACTGGAGGCTCATGGAGTCACTATCTCCCAGCTAGAAGCGAGGGGATCTGCGCAAAGAGTTGGAAGGTGAACGACTCGAGTTGTCCAATCATCCAGTTGCCCGAAATGAAGATTACCAAGCCAACAGCCAGCAATTTCGGCAAAAAGGTGAGTGTGGGCTCCTGTATCTGGGTAATCGTCTGAAACAGAGAGATTAGGACTCCGACACCGAGAGCCGTGATGAGCATCGGGCCCGCAAGTTCTATAACCAGATAGATGGACTGTCCGGCGATATGGAGTACAGAGGCGGAGTTCACCGGAAGCTCACCAACAGTGAGTGGACCACGAGTCCCCATCCGTCGACAAGTACAAACAGCAGGAGCTTGAACGGCAGCGAAATGAGTGTTGGCGGAAGCATCATCATTCCCAAGGACATGAGCGCTGAGGACACTACGAGGTCGATTATCAGGAATGGAATGTAGATGATGAATCCCATGATGAACGCCGAGCGCAGCTGGGATAGGACAAAGGCCGGGATGAGGGCCGTCATACTGACGTCTTGTACCGTCGCCGGATGATCACCCGCAGCCTGGGTGAACATTGCGAGTTCCTGCGTATCAGTCTGCTTGAGCATCCAGGTCTTCAATGGGACTTGGCCTAGGTCATACGCCTGCACGGCGGTGATCTGTCCGGCCATGTAAGGCTTGATGGCCACCTTGTCAATCTGGTTGAGGGTAGGTGCCATTATGAAGAGAGATATGAAGAGCGCAAGGCCCGCGAGTACCTGATTTGGAGGCGCAGCGGGTAGACCGAGGGCATTACGTGTGATCGAAAGGACCACGACAACTCTCACGAAACCGGTCATCATCACCAAAAGGCTTGGAGCAACCGACAAAAGAGTAAGGACGATGATGATGGTGATACTCGACGATGGCTTCGAGAACGCTCCGGAGAGGTTCAGGTTGACCGTCGACCCAGGCGTTCCACCGGCAAGGCCCAAAATCGCGCCCGCTGTGTGTCCAAAGGTTGGGAAGGTTTGGCTGATAGCCAAGATCGATCTCCGATCTTGGGCGTGCTATTCGCTTAGCATGCCCTTCAGGCCGAAGAGTGGCGACATCCTTGCCGCTCTCTTGGCTCCTGTCATGGTGGGGAACTTCCCTTTGCCCCACTGATTGAGGATCAGATCCTCCGGCGAACTCACGTCCGCCAGATCAATTATTTCGGCGCCTCGGGCCGCAGATTCGGTGAGGTCGATTTCGGAGCACTCAGTCTCTGTCTCCTCTGGCGTACCCCTGTACAGAATGGTCGAGCCTGCGGGGCCCTGACCTACTAGGAGATTCCGACCATCGAAGTTGACGGCAATCAGCTGGTGGCCCTTGGCGATCGAGACCTTGGATTCGATTCGGATGGACTGGGCGGTCTGACCCTTCGTTGGTCTGGCAGCACCCCCGAAATTCAGGTTTCTGCCTCTCAGGAACTTTGTTATGAGCAGAGCCAGCGCTATCACAAGCGCCAATGAGAGAAAACTCCTAAGCAGCATCGCAATGGTCGACATCATCCTCTTTGAGCCCCAGTCTCCTCGAACTCCTTACCCATCACCTCTGTGATCCTCACGCCGAACTCGTCGTCGACGACTACGACTTCACCCTTTGCCACAAGCGTTCCGTTCACCAGTACATCCACTGGGGCATTAGCTGCACGATCGAGTTCAATGACGTCGCCGCTTGCGAGAGCTAAAAGCGACTTCACGGTAAGTTTCGCCCGACCTAGTTCGACCCTTATCTCCATCTCCACGTTGGACAGGACTGCAAGGGCGCTCTTGGCGAGATCCTGCGTCGCCACGGACGCAACTCCTGTGCCTTGGATCTCATCGCTCACTATGGACTCCCTCCACGACTAGGCATGCAAGCCTCCTACCGACCTGGGTCGGCTGAACCTTTGTGATCTTCACTGGTCCCGATACGAGGTCGAGTGGCTCCCCACGTCTGTGGGTCAACCTGACGACGTCACCGGGCCGAAGATCGATGATCTGCCCAGACGCGAGCGATGTGGGCGAGAATACGACCCTCAATTCGAGGTTTACCTCCTGTAGACGCTCAGCGAGCTGGTCCGTAAAGACCAGCGGCTGCTCGAGAACTGCTGCCCCTTTGGAGCCGAGATACTCGAGCATTGGTCGAAGCAGCGGCAGTGGGAGGATGAGTGCAGTCTGGTGTTCGGGTCGCTCGTCGATCTTGAGATCGATCCGGGCCACCACACACATCTCGTTCATGGACGTAACCTGGACGAACTGCAGGGACTGCTCTTGCGAAATCTGACCAATTCTGGTCTCATAGATCGGAGTGAATGCGATGCTGAGCTGCGCAAGCACCTCTTGCATCACTCCGAGGATAACGCCGAGCTCGATATCGGTCAGTATCTGCCTGTCTGGGATGTCGTCACCACCCCCACCAAAACGGAGATCGACTATCTCAAGTGCTGACTTGATTCCCTGATAGAAGATCGCCTTGGAGGGAAGTGGCAGGACAGAGACGATCGATATACACCCGCTGTCCTCTAGTTCACCAAGTACGGTCTCCCATGGCATCTGGGTCAGTTCAGTGATCTCCATGCGACACGGAACTCGAAGGTTCGCAGAAAGTACCGAGCTGGCCGGTCTGACAAAAGCTTCGAGAATCATCTGAAGCGATCTGAGCTGGTTTCGCTCAAGGGTCTTGGGCTGCCGGAAGTCAAACTTCTTGGCTATGCGGGTTCTACCCTGTCCCTTCCTTGCAGACTTCCTTCTCCCCAATTCGGGATCGGTTGGATCTTCTGCAGATTCTGCGCTCGGTGCTGAATCAGAACCGACTGAAGCACCGGCCAGATTGGGGTCGTCCCCCGCTACAGGCACAGCATCGATCGGTTGCTCTGCTTCCTGACCGTCTTGCTCTTCGCCGCTCACCTTTAATACATCGGCATTCAACGATCGTTCTGTAGCTGGTTGGCCGAATATTCCAACAGAAGTTGAGCTTTACCCACCACTGTTACTATTAGGGCAGTGCGGCCTAATCCATCTCTCGGGCCAAGGCTAGGGCTCTACGGAACTTCAGTTTCTGCCCACCTTGAAGTATGCCGCCTTCGTATAGACGAGCTGCTAGCCGGTATGTGAGTGAGAGCGTCGCGGCCAGTAGCAGCGCTGCAGTTGCCACTCCAACGACTCCCATGACGCCAGCGTTCCAGTAGATAGGAACGAGGAACGGGGCGAAAAGGGGAACATATGCAAGTATGTGAAGCAGGCTGCCCCCTCCGCCACCGGCGGCGGTCAGGCCGGCAACATAACCCATCACCATCGGAATCTGGACTACTACTGAGACCGACTGTGCGTCCTCCAAGCGGGACACGAGAGAACCCGCCGCAGCGAACAGGGAGCAGTAAAGGGCGTATCCCAACAGGAGCCATCCGAGCTCCATGAGCAGCAACATAGCACCCGCGCCACCGACGATGCTGGATCCGGTGGCAGAGGCAGCTATGAAGGTTGCAGCGAGAATCAACAGCGCCTGCAAAAGCGCAACCAGTCCGATGCCCAACACCTTGCCTATTAGCAAGGTTCTCGGTCTTATCACCGAAATGAGTATCTCTACGATCCTCGAGCTCTTCTCCTCTATTACCCCTAGAAGAACCCAAGCACCGTACTGTGAGAGCAGCGTAAACAGGACCACCAGCCCCACGATTGCGGCTACCTGATTCTTCGGCTTCGACTTGGGTGGGTTTAGTGCGACCCTAGCCATGGTCGGTGGCGACATAATCTCAGAAACCACAGAAGGCGGGACGTTGTGAACCACAGTGGAGTTGAGCAACCTCTCAGTGGAGAGAACTCCCGAGAGGGTGAACACCGAGCGGGCCAAAGCCGAGCTGTCACCAGACTGGATCGGTCTATCGGTAACTATCGCACTACCAGTAAAGCCGAACGCTATGCGGCCGGTCCTTACTGCCTGGTCGAGAGTTGCAATCGAGTCCTCCCCGACAACCTTGAGCTTTACCCCGGTGATCCTACTGACTTTTGGAATAGCGGACACTAATTGAATTCGACCCGAACCCAGCACTCCAACAGCGATTGAAGATTTTCCGCTCGATACCAGACGTGGCACCACAACGGCTCCTGCGGCTATCAACATGACCACCACGGTCGCCACACGGTAGGCCTTCGAAGAGAGGCGCTGGTTGATCTCCCTTGAAGTTACCAACAAGATCGTGGGATCGACGATCCTCCGATTCCATCTCATAATGCTACTCCCACGGTCCCACTGATGTGTGGGTCAGACCCGACCGCCTTCAAGAAGACCTGGGAGAGTTTCAGTCTGTCAAGTCTGAACTCGCTGATCCGAGCCGCAGCCATTGCCGCCGAAACCACACCGTTTGCCTCATCCTTTGAAACAAGTCGAATATGGACACTCTCGCCAGTTCGGTTAAAGCCGACTACCCCCGCTAAGCCGTCCAACCATGTATCGTCGGTCGGTTCAGAGAAGGTGATTGTCAGATCCAGTCCATCAGCTACCGTCAACTCAAACACAGATCCTTGTGCCACAAGGCGACCGTCATTGATAATCGCTACCGAATCGCAGATCGATTCCACTAGGTCGAGCTGGTGAGAGGAGAAAAGAAGAGTCCTGCCCTGTGTCACCAGCTCCCGCATCACCTCCGCCATCGAAGCGGTTGCCACGGGGTCAAGTCCAGAGAATGGCTCATCAAGCACTAATAGTTGGGGGTCGTGAATCAGAGCCGCCACCAACTGGACGCGTTGCTGATTTCCCAACGACAGCGCCTCTATCTTCTTGTTGCTATGGTCGACGAGTCCGAGTCGGTCGAACCAGTACGATGCACGCCTGTCCGCTTCGGCGGCGGTAAGACCGTGTAGTTGGCCAAGGTATCGAAGCTGCGCACTGGCCGTCATCTTCCGGTAAAGACCACGCTCCTCCGGCATGTAACCAAAACTTAGCCTATCCTGACGATCAACCCTGTGACCATTGAAGAGCACCTCGCCGCCGTCAAGTCTCGTGAGTCCGAAGATAGCTCGCATCGTGGTCGTCTTTCCGGAACCGTTCGGCCCGAGAAATCCAAAGATCAGGCCCGGGGGGACGTCGAAACTGAGGTCGCGGAGAACCGGCGTTGTACCGAACGATCGCTCCAAAGACCGGAGGCTCAGTGTTCCATCCACGAAGACCTCCCCCAATTCCAGTATTCCGGTGAGCACGACGCGCCTCTTCATTCACGCGGTCGCCCGACTCCCAGATCTCACGACCTGGAACCTTACCTACTTCGACAAGAGAGACTACTGCATCAGGAAGGATGTGAAAAATATCTCAGTCACCTGGGGCTTGCCCGGCTTCTGCTTGAGCAGGGCATTCAGCGCTAAAATCAGCGCTTGCTTCGCCTGAACTCTGCCAGCTGGTGCTAGGAGCTGACTATAGGTATATGCACCGAAGGTCTGGATAGCGGCGTCAGTCACCTGGGGAAGGACCGCACTGATATCAGATGGAATAGATGCCTTGGTGAGCTGAAAGGTCATGCCAACCTGCAACAGGTGGCCATCGGAGAGATTTGTGGTCAGAGTAGAGGGGTAGTTGTACATCGGTGGTGGCACCTTGGCAGCTGCAGCGGCTGCGGCCGCTTTGGACTGAGAGCCCGAGAAGAGAAAGAAGTATCCACCGCCACCTCCACCTAGTAGCAGAACCAGGACAATGATTATGAGCTTGCCCTTGCCACCTTTCTTCCCTTCATTCGCCTTTTCGCCTTTGGCCTTTTTCGCCATAGCTTCCTCTTTCAGATTGTTGGACAAAACGAAAATCCTGCCCGGACGATGCGAGCGCTTCTAATGACTTGTCGACCTCACCGAACAACCTCTTTAACCCTCGGTGAGGATCACTACTTCTTTTTTACTGCCGATATCGGAGTCGGGATAGCATTTGCGGAACTGGTCAGATTCACGACGTTCGAGGGATTGAGCGGCGAGGCATTCGAATTGAGGATAACAACGTCTACCCTGCGGTTTATCGCCATGTCGGTGGGATTGTCGTTTGGAACGAGGTTGTGCGTGTCGCCGTAGCCGGTGGCAGACAGTCTGGTCTCGGGGATCCCGTCAACCTTGGCGAGTCGATCAACCACGGTTGTGGCTCGAACCGCAGACAACTCGAAGTTGGAGGTGAACGGTCCGCCAACAATCGGCTGATTATCCGTGTAGCCCTCCACGGAGATGTTGTTGGGGAGGGGCGCTATCGTCTTTGCAATCGTGTCGATGACAGAGTTGCCCACGGTTCCAAGGGCGACGGAATCTACTCCAAAGAAAACTTTGTCAGACAAAATGGTGACAACGACGCCCCGCTGGTCAGTAGAGACCGAAGCCGCCTGGGTCAGTCCCGCCTTCGCCAGCGCCTGGGTCAGCTGGGATGCGATGCTGTTCTGCTCTGCCGAAGTGTTGGGAGTGATCATGGTCGGTCTGGGAATTCCAGAGACAGTCCCTGGATGGCTAATAAGAGAGGAGTGCTGGAGTATTCCAGTTCCGCCCTTCAGCATGGTGTTGAGGTCCAAGGTAGAGAAGGTCTTTACGACTCCAGACTTGAACTCCATGAACTTCTGGACGTTGATGGTACTCATGGCGAACAACACGATGAACAGAGCTAGCAAAAGCGTGATCATGTCCGCGTAGGTAAGGAGCCAACGTTCTCCGTTCTCCGCCTCCTCGTGGTCTGCGCCCCCGTGGCGTCCACGCCCGCCGCTCACGCTGCCTTCTTCTTGTTAGCCTCTTTCGCAGCCATTATCACCTCGCGCTCCTTGGGGGCAAGGTAAGTGAGAAGCTGCTGTTCGATCAGTCTCGGAGAACCTCCGGCCTGGATCGCCATTATCCCGTCGACCATCAAGAGCCGTGTCCGAACCTCAAGTCCGGAACTGCGCTTCAGCTTGTTCTCTATAGGGAGCCAGAACACGTTTGCTGTAAGCACTCCCCAAAGCGTCGCAGTGAAAGCCGCCGAGATGGCCGGTCCGAGCGAGTTGGGATTCGAAAGGTTAGCAAGTACGTGGATCAGACCCATAACCGTACCCAGGATGCCGATGGTGGGGGCAAAACCGGACATGTCCTTGAAGAACTTCGCGCCGACAGCGTGTCGAACTTTCATGGAATCGATATCGCTCTCTAGGAGCTCGCGGATCCGCTCTCCGTCGATACCATCGATCGCCAATTGGATACCCTTTTTGAGAAACGGATCACCGATGTCTCTGGTGGCAGCCTCGAGAGCTAAAACGCCCTCTTTCCTTGCCACCTCCGCGTACTTGACCATCTCGGCGATCGACTCGTCGGGTGCTGCGACCTTTGACATCATCGCCGACTTGAGCGCGCCTATTATCTGGGAAATATCTTTGAGTCGAACTCCAGCGAGCGAGACACCAACGGTCCCAAGCAGCACCAACAGCATCGACGAAGGTGCTATCAGAGCCGCAGGGTTCCCCCCGTCCATCACCATCGATACGAGGATCGCAACCAGTGCAAGTCCGATACCTATAGGCGTTGCCACATCCATGTGTCAACCCTCCTCTGCAGCAAGCTCTGGAACGGCCCGAAGCAAGCCACCGCTCTCGGCGAGTTCAGGAAAATTTGCCGCCCTGACTATCGACGATCTGAAGTTTTTTATCCGCTCGACGACCTCAGGAACAGACTCAAGAACCATAAAATTCGCCCCATTCTCGAGGGTGATCACGGTATCTGGGGTCGCCTCAATCTTCTCGATCATGTCCGAATTGATGACCAACTGCTGCCCTGAGAGGCGTGTAACCAAAACCATCACTCAATCCTCCACCTACCACCACAGGAGATTCTTCGGCACGATCCCACACCACCCTGAGTGACAAACTCAATAGATCATGAATTTTGTCCATATCTCTCACGGCCTCCGGCTATTTGGCTGTTGCACCGGTTTACCTGCTAACTTTCGCCACTTTCTCTGCCAATTCATCCACCTTATATTTCACTCTCCGTTGAATTTCCAATGCTCTGTGGGCTAGGACGGTCCGCCCGATACGATCGCCGATCCATCGATGCGACAGAAAAACCCTGGACTGGCTACCGAGTGCGAAAACCTTCGGGACCCACGCAGTTAGTAGCGGGATCAGGGGACCAACCAATTGAGCCGATCCTCCGCTGCCAGGTTCTAGGCGCAAGATGAGACCGACTCTTACTTTGTTGAGTTTTTAGCTCAAGTTACGGCCGCCTGCAGCCGAACCATCTACATCGAGCATGGATAGCTCAAGGTCAGGGTCAGGGAAGTCCCGCCGTTTGTCACCATGGTTTACCAGGTGATCAGATCTATGAGGTATCCGATGTCAAACCTGGCAATACATGCTCTGCAGTTTTCACTGGATGGACTTTCCATACAGCAGAAGGCAATCGCCAACGACGTCGCCAACGTAAACACCCCAGGTTTCACCGGCACTACGGTCTCCTTTGAGAGCTCGCTACAGCAGGCGCTGTCCGCAACCACCCCGACCGCATCTGCGACTATCACTGTCGGTCCCTCGTCCAATACCCCCTCGAGCAACGGGAACAACGTCAGCTTCAACCAGGAGCTGGTGCAGATGGAGCAGACGACGATGCAATACCAGGCGGTCGTCGGAGAACTGAACAACCAGTTCCACCTCATCGCCGGCTCCGCTGGAGGCACCTTCTGATGTCTCTGTTCGGCTCCATCAACATCGCGGGTTCCGGAATCGCCGTGGACCAGACCTGGCTGGACTCGATCTCCTCCAATATTGCGAACATGAATGACGCCGTCAATCCGGCAAATCAGACCTATCAGGATCAGCAGCTCGTTGTAGCGCCCACGGGTACTCCCCCTCAGGATGTCCTCGGTCTTTCGAATCAGACCAACAACCCGATTGGAACGGGCGTAGCGGTCACAAATGTCGTGACCGACCTGCCCAATGGGCAACTCGCATATCAACCAAACAATCCAGTTGCGAACAATCAGGGCATGGTGAGAATCCCGGGCGTAAATCTGGCCAATCAGCTGGGTCAGCTCGATATTGCTGAGCGCAGTTACCAAGCCAATGCAGCAGTGATAAACCACGCCAAAGCCGCATACCAGTCCGTCCTAGCTCTAGGGGCATAAACAGATGATTCCCGCCATTCCACCTATCTCAGCCCAGATACCAACGGTCGCAGCACCCAATGCGATCGCACCCACCCTGACTGCAGGTGCACCGGCGGCGGGCGCAGTTCCGCCGAATTCGTTCGGCAACATGCTCGCCCAGGCCGTCGATGCACTTCAGTCGGTCCAACAGACCTCCAACCAGCTTGCAACTGGAGTTGCTTCAGGCACTGCAAACATAGGCGATGCCATGGTTGCTGCGAGTCAGGCCTCTCTGGACACCCAAGTGGCGGTCTCGTTGCGAAATGGTGTGGTCGGGGCGATCAACCAGTTGATGGCAACCCAGTTCTGACCATGGCTCTCGAGATTCACAAGCACAACATGTCTACAAGATTCGGACAGAAATCCGCCTCTTCGGATGAGGCTGGATCCGGCACGAGAGGTCACTCCTGATGGCGCTTCAAGACACGATTCTTCAGGCACGAAAGGGGGCTACCAAATTCTCTCAGGGCTTCACCGCCGGCCAGAAGGTAACCACCATCATGATCGCTGCGGTCTTGGGATTAGGCGGCATGTTTCTTTTAAAGATGACCTCATCGCCGGTCTACTCTCCTTTGTTCACTGGCCTGTCAGCCACAGATGCCGGCGCCATTACCCAAAAGCTAACCGCGGCCAAGGTGCCCTACCAGCTCGCCGACGGCGGTCAGACAATACTCGTGCCACAGACCCAGGTCTATCAGGAACGTCTGGACATGGCCCAAGCAGGGCTACCAGCGAACTCGACCGTCGGTCTTTCGCTACTGGACAAAGTCGGGATCACGAGCTCTCAGATTACCCAACAGGCCGACTATCAAAGGGCTCTACAGGGCGAACTCGCCTCGACAATCGAGGCTATACAAGGCGTCACATCCGCTCAGGTCAACCTCGCACTTCCACCCACGGACGTCTTTGCCGTTTCCCAGAGCCAGCAGGCAACCGCATCGGTCCTGGTCACACTCTCCCCCGGAATGCAGCTCACACCGGGTCAGGTCCAAGGAATTGTCCATCTGGTCGCTTCGAGCATCCCGAATCTGGCGCCGGGGTCCGTCACCGTGGTGGACTCCAACGGCAATGTGCTTTCTGCTCCTGGCTTCAACAACTCCGCAGCCCAGGACTCCACTGCCACTCAGAGCTTCGACCAGAGTGTGCAGGCATCAATCCAATCGATGTTGCAGGATGTCCTTGGGCCAGGACAGGTCGACGTGAGGGTCGCTGCGAACCTCAACTTCAATCAAGTTAAGACGACCTCCTCGGCCGTAGGGACAAACAAGAACGGAACACCTCAGACAACACCGACACAGGTCCAGGCATCCACCCAGACCTACACAGGAACCGGAACTCCGCCAGGTGGAGTATTGGGCAACCTCACGCCGGCAACTGGAGGTACACAGACTTCCAACTACGCGCAGAAGCAGTCAACGACGAACTACGCCGTCAGCCAGATCAATCAAACTGTCCAGCAGGCTCCGGGCCAGATCCAGAATCTCTCAGTGGCAGTCCTTCTTGACTCAAAGATCAAGGGTGTACCTACTGCGACGATCAAGCAGCTCGTCTCGGCAGCGGTCGGCCTGAACCCGGCCAGAGGTGACCAGATCTCAATAGTCAGCCTGCCGTTCTCTCAGGCAGCCGCTGCGCAGGCGAAGGCGCAGCAGGCCGCCGCCCAATCGACGAGTTCCCTGGCGTCGATGCTGGGATTGGCGAAGATCGTTGTACTAGTCATCGGAGTTCTCATAGTGATGTTCCTGATGCTCCGTGCTGGCGCCTCCTCCGCTGAGGAGATCACACTGGATGAGTACTCAGCTCCACTCGAACTCGAGACAATCCATCAGCCTGCAAAGCAGATTCAGATAACCGAGTACGCCAGTCCAGTGTCTCCACAAGTCCTCGACTTCATCGACCGACAGCCCGAGGATGTGGCGAAACTGTTGAGGATCTGGATGTCGTCTAGGGCGAGCCGATAATGGCAAATAGCGAACTGACCGGCCCACAAAAGGCAGCCGCTGTCCTTGTCCAGTTGGGCAACGACATTGCCAACCGCGTCCTTAGATGCATGACCGAGACGGAGGTCGTCCAGCTAACCCTTGAGATTGCGAACCTGCCGAAGCTCGAACCCGACGCGGTGACTCGGGTCGTGGAGGAGTTCGTCGACTCGGTTTCTGCAGTACAGAGCGTCGGCCAAGGTGGCGTCGAGGCGGCCAGGGAGATCCTCGCCGCAAGGCTCGGCAACTCAGAGGCCGACGAGATCCTGGCACAGTTCACCGGCACCGGCGAGGGGAACCCCCTCGGATTTCTCGCACACGTCGAGGCGCACCAGGTTGCATCATTTCTCGCCGACGAACACCCACAGACGGTCGCTGTTGTCTTCTCATACCTACCTTCGGATATAGCGGCCCCAATTATGGCAGCAATGCCAGACATGCTCAGAGCTCGAATAGCCAAGCGTGTCGCAAAGCTGGAGAGAGTGGATCCAATGGTCCTCGAACAGGCAGCGTCGATTCTCCAGAGGAAGCTTGCCGGTCTGGCCAAGAGCGGGCCAACATTCGCAAAAGGAGGCGTTCAGGCGATCGTGGAGATCCTGAACCATACCGAACAGGGAGTGGAAAAGAGAATCCTCTCCGATTTGGACACGGTCGATCCCGAACTTGCGGATCGTATCAGGTCGCAGATGTTCGTCTTTGAGGATGTCATGCAGCTCGATGACCGCACCCTTCAGAGGGTTCTACGTCAGATAGTTCCCAAGGATCTCGCAGTGGCACTTAAAGGCGTCCCACCCAACCTTCGCGACGTTGTCATGAGGAACCTGTCCGAAAGGGCCGCCCTCGACCTCGCCGACGAGATCGAGATCCTCGGACCGCTACGTGTCTCGACGGTCGAAGCCGCACAGGCTTCGGTCGTCAAGGTCGTCAGAGAGCTTGAGGCGGCGGGCGAGATCATCCTGACGAGATCGACAGAGGAGTTGATCGGCTGATGGCTGTAGCCAAGCACAAGAGCGACGTGTCATCGGAGTCCCCGATCATCCGTGGCGAACGAGCACTCACGATTGAGAAACTGGTGCTGCCGCGAGTAGAGGATCTGACCGCAGGCGGCTTCGGAATGGTCGACTTCTCGTCATCTCCGTCAGTCTCCTCAGTTGATGATCTGCTTGAAGAAGCACAGGACCAGGGCTACCGCCAAGGCTTCTCCAAAGGTCTAAAGCAAGGTGAGTCGAGCGCAAACGAAAAGCTGGAGATTGCCGAGTTGAAGTTGTCCGGACTCACTTCTGTCCTGGACTCTGCCCTCGCCCAGCTCAAGGCGGCCGCAGGCTCTGGTCTGAGGGCGTCTGAGGCGGACATCGCATCATTCTCACTCAAGCTGGCCGAGGAGATACTTGGCCACGAATCTCAGCTAGGTGCGGCCCGGGTTCGGCTCGCGGTGGCCAAGGCACTTGAGGGCGTAGATCCTCGGGTTGAGGTCACCGCTAGAGTTTCTCCCGACGAGTATCCCGCGCTAAAGGAGATATTCGAAACTTCCGCACAAGAAGCAGGCACAGAACTCAACCTGATCGCCGATCCAGCAGTTGAACGCTCCGGAGTCATTCTGGAGGTTGGCGCCACTCGAATTGACGCACAGATAAGCACCGCCCTGCAAAGGGTCAAAGACGTCCTTGGCGAACTCGGAGGTTCGAAATGATCTCCCAGGCTTGGCAGGAGAAGTTCATCGGCGCTGCTAGACCACAACCCTCCGGACGAGTTGCCCAGATGGTTGGCTCGCACATCGAGATAGAGGGCGTTGACGCCGCTGTGGGCGAGGCCGTCGAGATCGAGCTGGAGGGTGTCAATCTCATGGCTGAGGTGGTCGCCTTGAGGGGTCAACGTCTGATCTGTATGCCCCTCGGCTCCACCGCGGGCGTCCGATTCGGAGCAAAGGCCTCTTCGTTGCGACGACCTCCTGCCCTCATAGTAGGACCCGACCTTCTCGGAAGAGTGGTCAATGCAAACGGCGATCCAATTGACGGCAAGGGACAGATCACACCGGTGGACATGGTCTCGGTACGGAATTCCGCTCCCCCACCTATGACCAGGAGTCCGATAGCGAGCCCACTCGGTCTCGGAATACGGGTCATCGACTCCATGACGCCTTGTGGTGTCGGGCAGAGGATCGGGGTATTCGCAGGATCCGGCGTCGGCAAGTCGACCCTACTTTCAATGATGGTGCGCGGCACCGAGGCCGAGGTCAGGGTCATCGCTCTAATCGGCGAGAGGGGCCGAGAAGTTTTGGAGTTCATCGACCGTGACCTTGGCGAAGAAGGCATGCGGTCAAGCGTCGTCGTTGTGGCGACATCGGACGAACCGGCTCTGATGCGTATAAGGGCGGCATTTGCTGCAACTCGAATAGCCGAATGGTTCAGAGAGCAGGGCAAGAGCGTCCTTTTGGTGATGGATTCCCTGACCAGACTCGCAATGGCACAGCGCGAAGTAGGACTCTCAAGTGGAGAGCCACCCGCTCAGCGCGGCTATCCACCGTCAGTCTTCTCACAGATGGCGCAGATTTTGGAGCGCGCAGGCAACTCCGACATCGGATCCATCACGGGGATCTATTCGGTACTCGTGGATGGTGACGACATGAACGATCCGATCGCGGACGCGGCTCGGTCGATCCTTGACGGTCATATTGTCCTGTCACGGGAAATCGCATCATCTGGGGTATATCCAGCAGTAGATGTACTGAGCTCAGTCTCTCGACTTGAATCCGCCATTCTTGACAGCACCCAGAGGAAACTCCTAGCCGATGTGAGGGGGGTTCTCGCTCACGTCAGGAACGCACGAGACCTGATAGATATAGGCGCCTACAAGCGTGGCGGAAACCCGAAACTGGACCGAGCCATCGACCTTGAACCAAAGATCACCTCGGTCTTCTTGCAAGATCAGTCACAAATCACCTCACCAAAAGAGGCATGGAACGCACTATTCGAGATCTTTAGCGACGGAGCCGAGTTCTAGTGGCCAGATTCAACTTTCGTCTGGAGTCGATTCTCCACCTCTATCGCGCTCAAGAGTCGGAGGCAAAGATCGCCCTGGGACTCTCAGCGGCGGACCTCAGGTTGGCAGAGGCTCGTCTCAACACCACTCAGAGCTGGCTCCCGGAGTTGGCAACGCGCCCCGACATTCCTACTCCACAGCGCTTCACCTTAACACCTGGGGTGCATGCGTCAATTGAACTATCGCAGCTGGGTGTCGACTTCGCAGAGGCCGTCGTGACTCAGCGGCGCACCGAGCTAGTGGAGGCAAAGCGAAACACGGAGCTGCTCGAGAGGTTGAGAACCCGGCAGCTAGAGCGTCATAACGAGGAGGCGTCCAAACGCGAAGCCACCGAACTTCTCGAGGTATCGATGCTGATGAATCTCTGGAGCAAGACTTGACATCTATCACATCCATAATTCCGAACCTAGGACAGATAGCACAGGGCTTCAATGCGCTTTCGACGTTGGCAAACTCATCTTCTGCCACACCAGCGCAGTTCCAATCTCTACTAAGCCAGCTTCAGACCGAGATGGGTCCAACTGCGCAGACGTCATCGCCCGTAGCTACAGCGGCGTCACAAAGTTTCGGCCAGTCGGCACCGTCCACATCTGGCGCAACGGCAACTTCTACATCGACAAACCAAGTCGGTGACCAGATAGCAAACGATGCACTCGGATATCTTGGCGTGCCGTACACGTACGGCGGCACCTCTGCACAGACAGGCTTCGACTGCTCTGGGTTGGTTCAGAAGGTGTATCAGGACATGGGCATCTCCCTGCCCCGTACAGCTGCAGAACAGCAGCAGGTCGGTACTCCCGTATCATCGCTCTCCCAGGCTCAACCCGGTGATCTGGTCTTCTACGGATCCCCCGCCGACCACGTCGGAATCTACTTGGGCAACGGCCTGATGGTGAACGCTCCTCATACCGGAGCCAGCGTAAGTGTCGTAGGTGTCGGCCAACCGACCGATATACGAAGAGTCGTCTCTCCAGCTTCGCCGACCTCGCCTCAAACCGCCTCCGGCGTCTCACTCTCGCCGATCTTCAATGCGGCCTCCACCTACTACGGCCTGCCCAGTGGCCTTTTGCAAGCGGTCTCGAAAGTCGAGTCGAACTACAATCCCAACGCCGTATCGCCCGCAGGAGCAGTTGGGATCATGCAGATCATGCCCCAGACAGCCGCAGGACTTGGCATCAACCCGGCCGATCCAGTTCAAGCGATATTCGGCGCGGGCCAGCTACTTTCCGAGAAGCTGAACCACTTCGGTAGTGTCCCCCTCGCACTAGCGGCGTATAACGCCGGAGACGGAGCCGTCGAGGCCGCCGGTGGGGTGCCTCCGTATCAGGAAACCCAGAACTACATATCCAAAGTCATTTCGACTTGGCAAGGAGGAAATTCATGAGTACGACAGTTTCGAACGTATCATCACCCGAGGCGAGCGTCAGTTCGTTGAATCATTCGGCCACCTCTAGCAGCCAAGGATCCGGCAGCGGTGGGGACGGGGGCTTCAGCGCACTATTGGCGGCTGGGCTCATCCAGCCAATCCCGCCGACTACTAGCCCAGCGCCGGTCAGTTCCAACACAGCGAGCTCGCCTGCGCCAACCAACGTCACACAAGGCACAGCTGCCACTGAATCGACTCCAGTTGCCTCTATGGTCAGCTCCAACACCGTAGCGACGCCGGAATCATCACCAGCGCCAACAGCGAATCCGACCCGTCAGATCAATCCGCCCGACGTCATTCCTCCCGGGCTGGGTGCAGGTGTAATGAAGGATCTTGCGGCAAAGTTGAGCCAAATGGAATCCGCCGGCACCGCTTTCATCACTTCGAAGCTGGACCAGCTCCCCGCGTCCAGCCCACTTGCAG
>JABEUN010000012.1 GCA_013044385.1 Acidimicrobiaceae bacterium | reverse complement strand
CCTACCTACCTACCTACCTACCTACCTACCTACCTACCTACCTACCTACCTGAGCTGGCGTTGCATATTTTTTTCCAGAGCGCTGATTACATCAGTCAGTGAACTGCGTTGATCCGCGACTAGGCGACGTCGAACTTTTGCCCATCAAATTCCTCTGGTGCAAGAAAGATATTGGAGTCGACGAACTGCGCCAGTAGCCGTCCTGACCGTACAACTCGAGGAGTCACCTTGACTGCAGATGTGGCAAATACGGACCGAGGTAAATATACCAAGAGGCACCTGGGAGGGCGTGCCGTTACGCACCTGACCTCGGAGAAATGAAGCACTGACACTAGCTCATCGGCGACCTCGATACGTTCGAATGGGCATATATCGGTGCGGCCAACGGTTCTGATCTTTCCATTTGCCCAAGTCTGGCGTGACTCCTCCAATTCGTACTTCCGACCATCCCGCCTTCACTTTGGAATTTTCGGTCTGCACATTGGCTGGTGCGGGATGGGAGCTTTCGAAGTTGGGGCAGCCTTGCACGTGCGCGGATGGCTACAGGATGAGTTTCGAAGATTTGTGTTAGGAGCACAACGTTGCGATATCTTCATTCTTGACTGATTCATCTGTCTGTCAGTCCAGATTGGTTCTGTAATGGGTTTCGACTGTTTGCTGATCGATTAGGGCTGGGCAAGGACAAACCCCACCTCCGAACTCAAAAATCGACTAAAGGGGAGATTGCTTTCGGACGAGCATTCAATCACCGTAAATGCATAACGATGGGACTGGAGTTCGCATGAATCTGGAGCGTAAGGCACGATATGGCCTTGCATTCGTACTGCTGGTGCAACTGGTAGGTGGACTAGTCCTAGGCAGTATGGCACTGGCATCAAAGTCGAGCATCTCTCGTTTCAAGGTGAATCAGACGGCTCTCAGCAGCGATATACGAACCATCTCATCTGCATTTTGGAAGTACGACGATGATATGAACAACTATGCTTTTCTCTCCTCACTCGGCCAGTTAAGCAATGCGACTCCATTTAAGCCGGCGGCCAAAGTCGATGCATCGCAGCTGCACAGCTCAGTTGCCGACCTCATTGCACGGACACCTGCTGGATCGGCCGTCAATCTCCTTTCAGTGCGGATAATGAAGGATGTCAACGCCTATAACAATGTGGTAGACGCGGTATTCAGCGCAGATGCAAACCATCAGTACGCCAAGGCCCTCAATATGCAGCTGAACGCGAACACCGTGCCGTCAAACGACCTTACTGCTGCGTTGCCCAAGTTAGTAAAGGTCGTTGCGAGTCAACAGAACTCGACGCTTAATTCGATCGATTCCAATCAGACGTTGCTCTTGGTTACTGCCATGCTCGAAGTGATACTCGCGATAGCTCTCGTGTTAGGGCTAGGCGTCTTCTTCAAAAAGATCGTCGTCTCCCCGACACGTGATCTCAAGCGCTACCTGACCTTCTTGCTAGAGGGCGGAGCGAAAGTAGAGCTTGACACGACCTCCAAGGACGAATTCGGCGATCTGGCTAGAGTAATCGCACTATTTTCGTCGACATTGAATTCAGTGGTCGAGGCGAGCACGGAGCTTGGGACCCATGTGAAAGAGTTGGAATCGACTGCTGTTGCGATATCGCGTACCTCTGAATCGAGCGTTGCGATTGTGTCCGAGGCAGAGGAGGCGACCTCACGGATAGCTGCCAATGTCGCGCAGGTCAATACGGCGGTAGGGGAACTAAAGGAGGCGATTAGCGAAATCGCCCAGGGAGCTTCCAAAGCTGTTTCGGTCGTCAACGAGGCGGATGTCTTTACCTCGTAGGTCGCTACCGAGGTAGAAGGGCTCGGACAGACCGTATCTGAGATTGACTCGGTGGTCGAGTTGATCAAGTCCATAGCGGAGCAGACGAATCTGCTCGCGTTGAACGCTGCAATCGAAGCTGCGCGCGCAGGTGCCGCAGGTAAGGGTTTTGCTGTGGTAGCAGATGAGGTCAAAGAACTCGCCAGTGGAACCCAGCTTGCAACTCAGGAAATTCGAGCAAAGATCGAGCAGATCCAGCGGGAAAGCACACGGACCGTGGATGCGGTTGGGAAGGTAAAGGGATTCATTTCTTCAATAGCTGATTTGCAGAACTCCATCGCATCGGCAGTTGAGGAGCAGTCAGTGACAACCGAAGAGATTGTGAGGATGGTAGACATTGCTTTGCAAAGTGCTGACGATGTTTCTTCGGCGATGCCGAAAGTGTCTGATGCATCCGCTGTCCAGCAGGGATCGGCCGACAGGGCCAAACAAGTCGCAGTCAGTGTCGAGACCGCTGTGGCGAGGCTTTTGACAGTCGTCAGCTCGTTCGTCGGAGTTTCGTCCACAAACAGACAGACACCTACTAAGCAGGAGTCCTCGTTGACTAGGGAGAGATTTGCTCCGCGGGGGGAAGATGGCTCGGTCATCACTTTTGAGAGAGCAAAAGTTTAACATCATGTAGAGACCATGGGTCGTCAGCGCAATGTCTGATCCTGTGGTTGACCTACCCCTTCGCCACTGTCTCCATCTGGTAACTGGCTTCTGGAACGCAGAGTTCGGTTGACGGATTGCTCTTGACGAGTTACATCGCAGCAGCCGAACGCCGGCTGCGACTCACTTGCGGGATAGAAGTTTGTCTGCAACCAGTCGCGTTCAGGTGGACTGTGAACGTCGCCACGAGAGTCCGACTTACTCTGTCACCGTTTCCTCCGAAGTGCGGATGTGCCAGTATGTCAGCATGGCGGAGGTGTATTCATGCAAGAAATGTCAGATGTCGAATTGAGCACGAGCAATAAATGATGGTTGTCCCCGTGCTCCCCGGTTTGAGATCATGACTGGTGCGTCCATGATGGATGAAACATGTACGTGGATTTAGTCCAACAACGTTGTGCGCGCCCCGACAACTCCAAACGAGATGTCAAGATCTGTGTGCTTCGGTCCGAAAGTCTGCCCAAGCCAAAACAGGTGCATTTGGCACCCCGTGGGGCGAAATGGCCAACCAAATTCTGATCGTAATCGAGCATCTCATCGACCAGATTTACGCGCTGATCGTGACGCAGGTGACCAGAGAGCATTGGTGAGCAAGGAATTGCCGAATAGATGGCGCTCCGTTGCTGGGCTTGGCGACGAAGCCGCGTCACGCCAAGAATCTGTCCGGCGCAAAGACCGTTACCTCAGACAGCGCATGGATAGCCAACTTGATTGCTCACCGTCCGGTGAAGGTTCACTTGTCCCGCCTGAATCGATTTGTCAGCTGCACGACCTCGCCGTTGCGGGTAGCACCACCGTGCAAGTGCGCTCACAGGAGATCCAGCGCTAGGTGAGATTCCTCGAGCACACCGGCGGCAAGTTACCCAATGTAGTAACCGACCTTCTATGAGTGACTTGATGCGCCAGGCTTGACGAACTGGTGATTGGAGCATGAGACCCGAGCGTGCCCGCCGATATGGCGAAGGGACGCCCACTCTCTAGTATCCTCAGCCGGCCCAGGCTTTGACTGGGGGCCTAATGCTCGCTACGCCTTCCTGCTCAAGGTCCGCCTGTCCTTGATTCATAACATCCGATTAGCCATCGACACTCTTAGCTCCTATCGAGGAGGATGCGATCTTTTTCGAGCTGCCGAAATCGGATGGCACCGATCTTGATGATCTCGACGAAGGTCGCTGAGTTCGCCCTCGCTGCGACCGAAACCTACATGTGCAGTTTCCTCATAGGCCGCTTAGCTGTCTTCGTGTTTGGACACCTGTTCGGACTCGATCGAATTGCTGGGTCGGCAACCGTATCTTGCTCGTCAGGGCAGTGCTGTTTAAAGTATTCTTTGGGATGGCTGCCATGACTGTAGCGCTCTCGTAGAAGACCAGCCACTCAAACAAGCACCGACAAATCTGTGGCAGGCGAAGTCTTATCAATGTCAATTTTGGTCGTATGGTACGCCATGGTTTCGGGGATCTAGCACGCGCTGCGGACCGAAAAGAACTACAACGACTCTGGCGCGAACTGCTCAGGGAAACGACGCCCTGGCCCGAACCGAACTCCGAGGCTTTATCAGCTGTGGAACTTGGGCTCCAAGGTTACTTTCGAGCTAAGGATGGTGTTTGCTTGAGGATGCTCTTCGTAACTGGCAACGATCGTATTGCCAACTGTGATTCCGACTTCAATCGAATCCGCGTTTGGTGCGAAGCGTAGTTCTGCAACTAGGGTTGGCTCAAGAAGTGCGGGCGAATTCGTGCGCGGGAGCGGTAGATCATCGGTCTGTTGGCCTAACGGTGCAGTTGACCCATGAATATTTTAGGTGGTTAGATGCTGTCACTTATGAGGCGGGTGGGTGGTACGTATCGTGCCACGGTAATACTGGTCATTTCGCTCATCGCTGTACAGACAGTTGGCAATCTCTTCATTCCCAATCTCAACGCGAGCCTCATCAATAACGGCGTCGTTAAGGGAAATATCAGCTACATCTGGCACACGGGCCTCTTCATGATTGCAATCACGTTGGCACTCGGCATCATCTCGGTGGTTGCGGTTTACTATGCCTCGAGAACGGCGATGGGAATTGGTCGTGACCTTCGTCGAATGATCTTCGAGAAGGTTCAATCATTCTCCGAGTTCGATATGGCTAAGTTCGGTACACCGACACTCATCACCATGAACACTAACGACGTACAGCAGATTCAGCTGTTCATTCAGGTAGCGCTGACGATGATGGTCATGGCCCCGATCATGGGTGTGGGTGGGATAATAATGGCCCTCCGGGAAGATGTGCGGCTGTCGCTAGTGATAGTAGTGGTAGTGCCCATGATGGGCGTAGTCATCTGGCTGATGGTGACAAAAGTGGTGCCTCTGTTCCGGTCGATGCAGTTGAAGATCGACCGAATCAACCAGATCCTTCTGGAACAGATTTCCGGTGTTCGGGTCATTCGGGCCTTCATACGCACTGAACACGAGAGGGTCCGGTTTGATGTTGCGAATCTAGACCTCACCGACAGGGGATTGCGCATCAACAGGGTATTTGCGATTGCCATGCCGACCTTGATGGCAATCCTCAACTTGGCAACGGTGGCTGTCGTCTGGTTCGGCGGTCACCTCATCAGTACGGGGGGCATGCCTGTTGGCAACTTGGTGGCATTCATCACGTACATTACTCAGATCTTTTTCTCCGTGATGATCGCAGTGTTTGTTGTGGTGCTTCTACCAAGAGCAATAGCTTCTGCTGACCGCATAGAGCAGGTCATGGCTACCGATCCAGCGGTGGTGTCGCCGGTCGAACCTGAGTATCCGACTCTGCACGACGGCAAAGTGGTCTTCAGTTCGGTGGAGTTCGGTTACGAGGGCAGCGAGCAGTTGATACTCAGGAACGTCAACTGCACTATTGAGCCTGGAAAAGTTACCGCTGTAATCGGCGGAACGGGATCAGGCAAGACGACCCTCGTAAATCTGATACCCAGATTCTTCGATCCGACCGCAGGTGAAATATTGCTGAACGGGGTAGACATCCGAGAAAGGGAACTCGAGTCACTCTGGGCTGATATTGGCATAGTTCCGCAGAGCTCGTACCTCTTTATGGGAACCGTAGCGGATAACCTTCGCTTCGGAAGACCCGAAGCTACCGACGAAGAACTCTGGAAGGCTCTCGAAATCGCACAGGCGAAGGAGTTCGTCCTGGAAATGGATCAGGGCCTGTCCAGCTTCATCGACCAAGGAGGTCGTAATGTTTCGGGCGGGCAGAGGCAACGACTTTGTATCGCACGCGCACTGGTGAAGCGGCCGTCGATCTACGTATTTGACGACTGCTTCTCAGCTTTAGATGCAGCAACTGACGCCAAGCTTCGTGCTGCCCTGCACTCCGAACTTTCCGACACCACTGTCGTTCTTGTTGCTCAAAGAGTTAGCACAGTTATGAATGCGGATTGGATCTTAGTTTTGGACGATGGTCGGTTAGTTGGAGAAGGCGTACACGATGATCTGGTTGAGACCTGCATCGAATACCGAGAGATAGTCGAGTCTCAGCAGGTGCAGGGGGTGGCATGATGATGGCCGGAAGGCCCGGTGGGCCAATGGGTAGACCCGGCAGCCAGACGCAGGTGGGAAAGTCCAAAGATACCAAAGCAACGCTCAAAAGGATGACTCGAAGGTTTGGACCTGAGTCAAAGCTCTTGGTAGCGGCGCTTTTGTTGGGTGTGTTCTCCGTAGCGTTCACAGTGATAGGTCCAAAGATCCTCGGTGATGCAATCAACGTGATCTTCTCTGGAATCGTCGGGTCCACGCCTCAGGTGAAGGCGCTCTACAAAGCCTGCAATGGCAGTCAACAGTGCGTCGTCCACTACCTTTCACAGCACGGTAAGTCGAATCTTGGCTCCATGCTCGGCTCTATCAAGATTACTCCAGGCAACGGTATTGACTTCTCACAACTTGGCCACTTGGCCCTGCTCGCCATATTCGTGTATCTAGTCGGATCCTTTTTCAGTTGGGGTCAAGGTTACATAATGGCCGGAGTCGCCCAGCGGACCGTAGCCAGAATGAGGACCGACGTCGAGGAGAAGCTGGGAAGACTGCCACTACGGTATTTCGACACTCACGCACACGGGGACATGCTGTCGAGGGTCACCAATGACATAGACAATATCTCGACGGTTATCCAGCAAGGGATGAGTCAGCTTCTGACTTCTATTCTGACGATTATAGGTGTTCTGATAATGATGTTCTGGATCTCTCCGCTGCTGGCCGTGGTGTCGCTAGTAACGGTTCCGTTAGCGATTTGGGGTGCGGCGCTCATTGCAAAGCGATCACAAGTGCAGTTCGCCGCACAATGGAAACAGACGGGGTACTTGAACGGACATGTCGAGGCGATGCATACCGGACACGTACTTGTTCAGGTTTTCGGAGCCAGCCGTGCTTCGATGGAGAAGTTCAACGACTTGAATGACAAGACCTACCAGGCAAGCTTCAAGGCGCAATTCCTTTCCGGCATCATCCAGCCGATGATGCAGTTTTTCTCCAACGTCAACTATGTACTGATTGCGGTATTTGGTGGGTACAGGGTAGCCACTGGGGCTCTGTCATTTGGAAGCGTCGTGGCATTCACGCAGTACGCAAGGCAGTTCACCCAACCGATGACTCAGGTAGCTAGCCAGATGAACATGTTGCAGTCCGGACTCGCATCCGCCGAGAGGGTATTTGAGATGCTGGATGCAGACGAGGAAGAGAGGCTGCTGCAGACTGGGGAGTTGCCTAATCCCGTGCGTGGGCACGTTGACCTAAAAGACGTTGAGTTTAGTTATACCTCAGATAGGAAACTCATCGAAGGCTTCAACCTCGAAGTCCCCCAAGGCAGAACTGTTGCCATAGTCGGCCCGACCGGAGCAGGCAAGACGACGATCGTAAACCTCCTTATGCGCTTCTATGAGGTGGATTCTGGCATGATCTCTATCGATGAGGTTCCATACTCAGACCTCTCGAGGGACACTGTCAGGCAGGCCTATGGGATGGTCCTCCAGGACACGTGGCTATTTAGTGGAACTGTTAGGGAGAACATCGGTTATGGACTCGAAGGAGCCACAGACCTCCAGATCGAACAGGCTGCAACGGCGGCATTGGCAGACCACTTCATCAGAACACTCCCACTCGGTTATGAAACCGAGCTCGATGGTGAGTCAGCGAGCATATCTGCTGGGCAGAAGCAGCTACTCACCATCGCCAGAGCATTCCTTGCTAATCCTGAGATTTTGATTCTCGACGAGGCGACCAGCAGTGTAGATAGTCGAACCGAGGTTCTGATCCAGGCGGCGATGGCCAAGTTGCGGACAGGCAGGACCAGCTTCGTGATTGCGCACCGACTCTCGACGATTCGCAATGCGGACATCATTCTCGTCATGGAGTCCGGCACCATAGTTGAGTCGGGTAGCCATGACGATCTGATGGAAAGCAAGGGAGCGTACTTCAGGTTGTACAACAGTCAGTTCACCGAAGCAGTCAATTGATTCTGTTGTGGAACTCGGGCTGAAATAGTCATGCTTGCCAGGTATTACGCGACCGATTCGCTACTAGAAATTGGTGAAGAGACAAAGTTGAGCATGACTTCTTATGGAGTATCTTTCCGACTTCAGGCTACGTTTTAGCTGTAAGGATGTATTAGCTTCTAGCACTTGTGCGCCCGAATCATATGTGTTTGAGAGACTTGGGCCGGAGATGAAAGTTTTGGGGGTCGCATGATGAAAACAGTCACTCTAGGTAGCTCAGGGCTCGAAGTGTCAAGAATCGGACTCGGTTGCATGGGAATGTCCGACTTCTATGGAGCTTCGGATGAGGCGTCCGCTGTTGAGACAATCCACAATGCTCTCGACATGGATGTCACATTCTTAGATACTGCGGACGCTTACGGACCTTTTACGAACGAGAAGTTGGTGGGAAAGGCGATTGCCAACAGACGTGACGAGGTAGTCCTGGCAACAAAATTTGCGAATGTGCGGGATGAGTCGGGGAAGTGGCTCGGGATCCGCGGAGATGCGGACTACGTGAAGCAGAGTTGCGATGCATCGCTGTCTCGCCTCGGAGTCGACGTCATTGACCTCTACTATCAGCATCGGGTGGATAGGAGCGTGCCGATAGAGGAGACTGTTGGAGCGATGTCCGAACTGGTTGAAGCCGGAAAGGTTAGGTACATTGGCCTCTCCGAGGCGAGTCCTGCCACGTTGAGGAGGGCTCATGCTGTCCATCCGATCACCGCCCTTCAGACCGAGTATTCGCTTTGGACGAGGGACCCCGAGGCTGAGATCCTAAAAACCACTCGAGAACTTGGCATCGGTTTCGTCGCCTACAGCCCCTTAGGCAGAGGAATCCTTTCCGGTCGTATCCGGTCTTTAGACGATCTCGCCCCTGACGACACAAGACGTCGACACCCTCGATTCACGGGAGAAAACTTCGCAAAAAACATAGAACTCGTAAACAAGGTGAGCGAGTTCGCCGCGAGAAAAGGCGTGACTTCTGCTCAAGTAGCACTTGCATGGCTAATGGCCCAGGGGGATGATATAGTGCCGATCCCGGGGACAAGGAGCGTGGAGCGCCTTGAAGAGAATGTCGGTTCGGCAGACGTAGAACTAAGCACCGATGAACTGGAAGAGCTGGATGCAGTGTTTCCATTTGGGGTGACAAGTGGAGACCGGTATCCGGACATGAGCACAGTAAACGGTTGATTCTGGCTGCGGCACAACTGTTGCAAGATCGGTTCGCCTAGGTCGGCCTATGATGGCTGCTCTTCGATCTGACCTAGACCAGACAGCCATGGCGCGTTTCGAATCACTCTGAGCACGTAACAGAGGGTTCATACACAGTAAATCCCCCCGTGACCTGTCGTATCTAGCTTTGGGAAGGTAGCGCTACTTGTAACAGAGCGTTGCTTGCGGAGGGTTGTTGCATTGGGAGACAAGATCGACCGGACCCTCCATTCGGAGGAAGGGTTGATTGAAGTTGTTCGATACGTCTCCTGAGTTACTTGAAAGCCCAGCTAATGCTTCGAAGGACCGCCTCCCGGTTGGGAACAGTTTCGGTTGGGATTTTGAATCACTCCAGAGGTATCAAGCCAACCACTTTCGGGACTTATATGTGTCTGAGGCCGTACTCGAACACGAGGTCCAAAAAGTATTCGGCAGTAGCTGGCTATTCGTCGCCGTGACCGATGAACTTCCTGAGTCGGGGAGCTTCATAACATTGACCTTGCTTGGAGTGCCGATGGCGATAGTCAATCAGGGCAACGGTCAACTGAAATGCTTTCGTAACATCTGCAGCCACAGGGGAATGACTCTTTTGTCTGGATCGGGCAAATTGGGTACCCATATAACCTGCCAGTACCATCAGTGGAGCTTCAATAGGCAAGGCGATCTGGTGCGCATTCCCCAACCAGATCAGTTCTTTGGAGTTGAGCTTTCAGAGCTTTCTCTCGGAAGTGTTGCGGTCGAGGTATGGCATGAGATGATTTTCGTCAGAATGTCGGAGAATGGTCCAGACTTTTTGGAATGGATCTCGGAGATGCAAGGTCGTCTCGGAGCATTCCTCGACGGACCGCTGGTTGAGGTTGGCAAGGTTCAATACTCAGTAAATTGCAACTGGAAGTTCTTGGTCGAAAACCATCTCGACGTCTATCACCTCTGGTACCTACACGCCAAGTCATTAAATGCATTCGATCACCGAAGCTTTGAGTGGGAGTCACTAGGGGACAACTGGTGGAGCTACGAGCCGCTAAAGGCCTCTAAGAACAACTTGGGTGGATTGCCGTGGATCCCAGATAGAGACCGTGTAGGTATCGGTGCCCACCTGCTTTTTCCAAATCTCATGATGGTGACCACCGGTGACTACTTCGCCACTTACGACGCCTATCCCATCTCGCCAAATGAGACGAGAATCACTTTGCGACTTAGAGCGGAACCAGGCACCGATGGAGAAACACTCATAAGTATGGTTAGGAGTTTTCTGGCGGAGGACATTGCGGCCTGCGAAGCACTCCAGTCCTCAACCGGATATGGCGGCTTTGGTGTGGGTCCGCTCGCCTCGACCCATGAGAGGCCGTTGCGGAACTTTCACAGGTCGCTGCGTCGGCACTCAGGAAAACCGGCAGGAAAACTTGCGTAATGAACCGCAATCAAACCTAATTCCGTTTGGCTTCAGGGAATTGAGGCCGTTTGAGCCGATCAATGGGCTATGGCGGAGGCAGTGGAGGACTTTGGATAATGGCGTCACTGAAGAGGTGTCACTGGTGGTGTGGGCCCAGTCAGGGGACCGCTTTGCAGATATCAGGGTGCCGGCCGAAACTTCTGTGTCACTTGACGGACTAGACGCACTCCAAGCCTTCACGGGGAAGTTAAGCCTTGACGGATCATCTGCCTTCTTCGACCACGACATCGACACCTTCGAAGGTCGTCCGGGTGGGTTCGACGCGAGCTACCTGCTTATCTCAGACGATCGTACTCACTTGAGAGAGGTGGGAGATGACTTTATCGAGGGCTGGGTGCAGACTGAAGAGGCCGACTCCTCCAACTTGATCATCGAGCGAAGAGACCCTCAAGGATCTGGCGAGCGGGTGCTCGGTCGGCTGCTGCTCATCGGCCACACCGCTGTAGGCGTCTGGTCAGAACCAACTATCGGGGGTGGACTGTGGGTCAGAAGGGCTGGTTGGGTATTGGAGGAGCTGGTTGGTGTCTTTGGCAGCGCACCAGAGCTGGATACGATCTGTTTTGAACTGTCAAACGGGACAGAGGTTTACGACGGTTGGCAGCTCGTGAATTCGGAAACTCAACCGGACGCAATGTCCTAGCTTCTTGCAGCCCAGACGGGTTCGAACTTCTAGGACCGTTCGGTCGCATGATTACCTCGTGGGCCGGTGTCGTGGCCAACTCAAAAAATTCAAGGCTTCCAGTTGAAACACGCACTCGCAGTTCTGATTTCGGCAGAACCCTTCGAGAGCGCTGAAAGCCGCTCGGCCCGAACGGTGAACGCCGGTTTATGACCGAGAGCTACAACCCGCCGGTATGGTTCCGAGACTCACTTGAGCACGTTTCTGAGTTGAATCCATGACTTCGGAGGTTTTAGCCTCGGGCTCGCCGGGTCAAGGAGTCAGAACTTTATCGACAATTGGACAGTAAACGAGACTGTCAAAGAGACGAAACAATTTGGCAACAGTGGCGTCGTAATGTCTAAATCAGTACCTAGGGTTCCGCCTCGTCTTGAGGGTCTGGTCCGAGAGGCACAAGCCACGAATGAGTTCGTGACTACACGGAGGGATAAAAGCCCGGGAGATCGTCTAGGTCTTCCTGGGCTTTTTATTTTTTTTGGTGAAGTGGGCTGTGCGCAATCGGCAATTCGTGAGTTCGTGAGTCAGAAGACTCAGGGCGATGAATTGGAGGGGCTCAGAGTTCATTCGGTTATGGGCAAGCGGGGAGCAGAATGAGATGCAGTTCTCCACGAAGCAGTCAAGTGTGGTCACACGTGATGATTGGAACAGTGTGACCGAACGAGCGACGACTAGCAGCAGCGTGGCCAAGGTTGAGGATTACCACGTTACCTTCACGAGGTCTGGATCTCCAGTGCATGCGCTGCGAGGAGTGAATCTCGAAGTTGGAGAATCCGAGATAGTTGCCCTGGTTGGCGAGTCGGGCTCGGGAAAGTCGGTTCTAGGACTATCCATGTTGGGACTCCTTGAAAAGACCTCGAATACTTCAGTCACCGGCAAGGTATTCCTCCAGGATCGTGACATTGCATTGGCCTCTGCAGCTGAAATCAGGCGCCTCCGCAGGGAGTATCTAGGCGCAATCTTCCAAGATCCAATGACCTCACTCAACCCGACCATGAGAATTGGAAAACAGCTAGGAGAAGTCACTGGCTCCAAGAGTGAGAGCGTTGAACTCCTCCAAAGTGTCGGAATTCCAGAACCGGAACGCCGGATGTCGGCTTTCCCATTTGAGCTCTCAGGGGGGCTGCGTCAAAGGGTCATGATTGCCATGGCGCTAGCCGGCCGGCCAAAGCTGATTGTTGCCGATGAGCCAACAACGGCGCTCGATGTCACGGTACAGGCTCAGATCCTCGATCTGATCAAAATGTCCCGTGAGCGCTTTGGGACATCCTTCGTGCTGATTACCCACGATCTCGGCGTGGCTGCGATGGTGGCGGACCGTGTCGTCGTAATGTACGGTGGCGAGGTAGTTGAGTCTGGTACCACGAAAGATGTGCTCAATTCGGCAAAGCATCCCTACACCAGAGCACTTCTGGCATCAAGGGTAACGCTGTCTGGCGATCGACATCGTCGGATAGCGACGATGTCTGGCGAGGCAGTTGACTCAAGAATTTCCGTTCCGGGCTGTGCGTTCGAACCTAGGTGTCCCGCAGCGATGGAAATCTGCAACTCGACGAAGCCGCACCTTTGCCAAGTGGAGGATCTGCACGATGTTTCCTGCCTTCGCTATGGTTCCCAAGTCGATGACCTTCGGCTATCCAATGGAATCGACTCGACGCAGATGCAGATCCGGAGCTTTACAGACGGCGGAGAACTCCGAGAAGGTGCGGCAGTTCAGGAAATTGACTCAAGCGCATCTGACGCAGTTGGCAAACGGGAGATCATGATCACTGCCAACGACGTCATGGTCACCTTCAAGGTGGGTAGTGGGGGATCTAGAGCCATGTTGAGAGCCCTTCGAGGTGCGAGCCTTCAGGTCGGAACTGGTGAGGCAGTAGCTGTGGTCGGTGAATCAGGTTCCGGCAAGTCAACGCTGCTCAGAGCGATAGCCGGCCTGAACACACCCTCATCAGGACAGATAGAGCTACGAGCAGGCTCGAAAGTCCAGATGGTATTTCAAGATTCGGGTGCGTCACTGACCCCGTGGATGACTGTCGAACAGTTGCTGGACGAGAGACTCGTCGCCACTGGAGTTCGCGATAAACACGAGCGTCAGGAGAGGATCCTTGCCGCAAGTGACAGTGTCGGACTCTACCGACAGATGCTTTCTGCAAAGGCGTATCAGTTGTCAGGTGGTCAGAGACAGCGCGCAGCGCTGGCACGTTCGGTGGTGGTACCCCCTGAGATTCTGCTCTGTGATGAGCCAACCAGCGCCTTGGACGTGTCTCTCGCCGCAGTGGTACTTAACCTTATATCGAACCTCAGAAAGTCTCTGGGCATGACCCTCATCTTTGTTACCCACGATCTCGCTGTGGCAAGGGTGGTAGCAGATCGTATCGCTGTCATGTACCTCGGCCAGTTCGTAGAGGTGGGAAGCACCGATCAGGTGTTGTCGGATCCGACACACCCATATACAAAGGCGCTGCTGTCCGCAGTACCGGATTCTGGAAGCACCCCGATACTGCTGAATGGGGATCCAGCATCGCCGCTATCGGTTCCAAGTGGCTGCAGTTTCCATCCGCGATGCCCATCTGTGGTGGGTTCATGCAGTTCTACTGAGCAGTACTTGACGATCTCACCTGCATCGCGGGGTCACCTGGTGGCATGCGGTGTCGCACTAGGAGGGCAGTAGATGGCAGTTACCGAGGTTTACCTGAGGGGACAGCAAGCTAAGTTGCCGGGCCAACTGCGCATTAGGTCGCAGATGTTCAAAAAGGTTCGTGGGAACACGATCATGGCGGCACTTCCGCTTATCGTGACGGCCCTAGTACTTCTAGCTCCGTTGCTTGCACCCCACTCGCCTTATACCGTCGCCGGACCGGCATTCACTCCACCGGGCCACGGGGGCTTTCTGCTCGGATCTGACTCGGTCGGTCGTGATGAGCTGTCCAGAGTGTTGTACGGGATGCGGGCGAGCTGGTTATCTGCACTTGCGGTCATCGCTTCGGGACTTGTTGTCGGGGTAACGATCGGAACTGTCGCAGCGGTGGCAGGAGGATGGGTGGACTCGCTCCTGATGCGATTTACCGATCTGTTTCTCTCTCTGCCAGGTCCGGTTCTTGCCATCGCAGTCGTGGCTGCACTTGGGCCAAGTCTGCTGCACACACTCATTGGTGTGGCGATCGTTTGGTGGCCGTTTTATGCCAGGATCGTGCGGGGAGAGATCCGATCCCTTTCTGCAAGACCACACCTTGAAGCGGCGAAGATGAGCGGCATCGGGGTAATGAGGAGGACGCTGCGACACCTACTGCCGGGGACCTTTCCCGCCCTGGTAGTTACGGCGAGCTTGGATATTGGAAATCTGGTACTTACGCTTGCTGGCCTGTCATTTCTGGGACTCGGATCTCCTGCTCCATCACCAGAATTGGGAGCAATGTCGGCCAGAAACCTGACCTTTCTACTTCAGGACTACTGGACCGCAGTCATGCCAGGTATCGGGATCTTAATCCTTGCGCTCGTTGGAAACATATCAGGCGATGGCCTGAGAGGGCTAATGAAGGACAGATAGCATGTTCAAATTCGTACTAAAAAGGATCGCCTCAGCGGTCGGTGTCGTACTAGCGCTCACAGTCGTACTATTCATACTTCAGAAGGCGTCCAACACTAACCCGGTTCACGCGATACTTGGACCGAACGCATCTGCTGCGGCGGTGAAGGCTGAGACAATCAAGTTGGGTCTAAACAGGCCCCTTTTGGCCCAACTCTTCAGCTACATCGGGAATCTTCTCCAGTTCAACCTGGGAACCTCATACCGAACGAGGCGGCCAGTCTCCACCGATCTCGCACAATACCTTCCAGCAACGGTCGAGTTGGCGTTAGTGGCACTGCTTATTGCAGTTGGGCTCGGGCTCATCCTCGGATACATCTCGATCAAAAACGGTATTCCGGCCAAGATTTTTAGGGGTGTACTCCTTGTAGGTGCATCTACGCCGAGCTACCTGATCTCATTTGCGGGACTCGTCCTCCTCTACAGTCATTTCCATGTCTTGCCCGCTACCGGCGAGGCTGGAGCCACTCAGCCGTTCCAGGGAGGATTTGTAATCTTCGACAATCTTGTCAACGGGAACATATCTGGAGTATGGGACGGAATCGTACACGTGACATTGCCCGCCCTATCTATCGCACTGGTGCCAGCTATCTCCATCGGCAGGGTGTTCCGCTCCTCTTTGGAAGCGACGCTCAGATCGGATTTCGTCAGAACCGCAAGGTCAAAGGGCCTGAGCGACCAAGCAGTCTTTCTTCGACATGCAATCAGAAACTCAATCGGTCCAGGGCTCACCATGACGGGTCTCCAGCTGGGTCTGATGTTCGCCGGAGTTGCGGTCGTCGAAGATATTTTCGCCTGGCCAGGCATCGGGTACTACACGACCGAGAGCATACCGGTCTCCGACTTTCCAGCCATTGCCGGCGTGACTCTGGTCTTGGGTGTCGGTTATGTGTTCATCAACGCCCTAGTCGATATCGCCCAAAGCCTCGCCGACCCAAGGGTGAAGCTCTAGGTGTCGGTGCAAGTCGTGACAAAGGAGATTGATATCAACGAGATCGAGGGTCTGGTGTTGGTCGTGATCGACCTGCAGAAGAACGGACTTCAGCAGGATTCCGAACGTGGCATTCCTCTAATGGGTGGATTTACTGAAGTAGTGGACCGTACCAGGTCACTTCTGGAGGTAGCCCGGAGGCTGAACATTCCGATCGTCTTCACGATGGAAGAGCATCGGGCGGATCTCTTGGATATTGGCAGGGAGTTGGACGGCGCAGAGGCTATCCACTGCCTGGAGAGTGACCCAATGACCGAGATCACAGATGAGCTGGGGCGGAGGCCAGATGAGGCCCTGGTCAGAAAGAGAAGGTACTCCATATTCTTCGGAACCGACCTACAGATCATACTGCGCGGACATCGGGCAAAGTCGCTGATACTTCTTGGCGCACTCACAGACGTTTGCGTTCACTACAGCTTTGTCGATGCACATCAGAATGACTATCGGACCTTCGTGGTCGAGGACTGTGTGATCGGGTCCTCCCAGGAGGCACATTCGGCGGCTTTAGCGGCGATGGAATATCTCCAGAGTGGTGCCGTGGTGACATCGGAAGAGGTGATTAGCGAGATATTTCGAGTACAGAAAGTCGGCTGACGACCTGTCATTTTCAAGTCAAGGTTCTGAAAGGGGCATTTGTTGATATTCAAATCCAAAGTAACTACCCGGAGGCGCTGGCTGTGGCTTCCAATTGTCGCAGCCACGGTGCTGTCTGCATGCGGCTCATCATCTTCATCCAGCACGGCGACCACCGCTGCCACTGCAACGGCGGCCTCCACCTCACATACGCTGCACCTCGCGTTTTTGGGAGACATCTCTCAGCCGCCCGATCCAGACGTCTACTATGCCGGTCAGGCGAACCTCATAATCATGAACGTGTACGACCAGCTCGTGTCTTACAAGCTCAACTCCGCTACCCCGAGTTTTGTGCCGGACCTGGCGACCTCCTGGACGATCTCTCCCGACGGATTGACATACACCTTCCAGCTGCGAAAGGGTGTTAAGTTCCATGATGGAACGACCTTTACGTCTGCCTCTGTAGCGGCGAGCTTCAAGCGCAGGGCAGCCATCAACGGTGGCCCGGCATATATGGTCAGCGAAGTTGCAAGCGTGGATGACTCTAATCCTTACGTTGCAGTCGTCCATCTGAAGCAGCCGGTAGCCTCTTTTCTCGACTACCTAGCGTCGGCATATGGACCGAAGATGGAGTCTCCGACCTCGTTGGCTCTACACGCCGGTAAGGACAATAATCAGACCTACCTGAGTACCCATGACAATGGCAGTGGTCCATACGAGCTGGCTTCAGTACAGGCTGGGCAGATGTACACCCTGAAGGCGAACCCAAACTACTGGGGACAGAAGCCTTACTACACCACCATCCAGATCAAGGTTGTACCATCCATCACGACTCAGCAGTTGCTTTTGCAGAATGGGCAGCTCGACGGAATTTTGCACAATATCCCGACCACTGCGATTCCAACTCTGAAGCAGGATCCGAACGTGAAGCTATACGTTCTTCCTACGTTTGAGTCAAACCAGATCATTGTCAATCCGAAAACTCCGATCTTCTCCACTCAAGCCAACCGGCAAGCATTTATGCACGCAATCAACAAGTCGGAGATCCTCAACGCAGTCTTCCCTGGTAGGGCGTCCATACTCAATAGGATCTACCCTGCGAACATGCTCGCTCCCAACCAGGCGCCTGAAATATCTGGCTACTCGCCAGGGGCGTTCCAGAAGATTGTCGCAAAAGCCTCCTCGGCCGCAAAAAGTGTGACTGTCGGCTATCAGAATAACGATCCGGCTGCAGGACAGATAGCCGATATCGTTCAGACCCAACTCGCCTCCTTCGGGATGTCAGCCAAGGTCGTTGCATATCCCGGATCAGAGATCTACAACTGGCCTACGAACGATTCGAATGCCCCAGATCTGTTCGTATACTCCTCCTGGCCGGACGCTGCTAGCCCGTATACCTGGGCGCACATCTCCTTTGACGCAGGCGGTGGATTGAACTTCCTTCAGTGTTCTGTCCCTCAGGCCACAGCACTCTTGGCCAAGGGAAATTCGTCAATCACCCTCAGTCAGGCGGATAGTTACTACGCACAAGCTGCGGTTTACTACGGCCAGAGCGGTTGCTGGAACATGCTCATGAGTCTTAACGATTCAATGGCATTGTCTGCCAACATCACAGGAATAGTCCACAATGTCGGTTCGCCCTACACCTTGTATCTTGCATACCTCAAGCCAAAGGGTGCATAGAGCTAATACGACCGTAAGTAGCCCTGCGTGATGGCACTCGGCCCGATTGTACAAGCAGTGCGAGGGGCGACTATTGTCGCCCCTCGCAGGACCAGATGGGGAGATGCTCTGAGGGTCCACGATGGCCTATTTGCCAGATGGGATCAGAGTGAATGCAACAACGGGGGAGTGGTTCTCAACAGGGATGGAATGTTCGTACTTCCCGGATTCATCGACCTGCATGTCCACTTCGACGAGCCGGGTCGAACAGATTGGGAAGGAGTGGAAAAAGGAAGTCTGAAGTCGGTACTTGGCGGAGTCACAACGGTGGTTGACATGCCGATAGACTCCGATCCTCCTACGATTGCAGCTCGCGATGTGACAGAAAAGTGCGAGATCTTTTTGGCTAAATCGTTCTCGAACTTCGCAGTACTGGCTGGTGCCGTGCCGGGTCGACTTGCAGAGATGCGAGAGGCTGCTTTAGCTGGAGCCGCTGGATTCAAAGGCTTTCTCTGTGATTCAGGTTGGGATGACTTCCCTCGGCTTGATGGCGAATCGCTCCAAGAGGCGCTGGTAAACGCGTCTCGCATCGGCTTGAGGTTGGCACTTCACGCCGAGGACCAGTCTCAATTCGTCTCAGATCAGATCGGTGATCTCGGTAGACCAGTTTCTTCCGAGGTCTCGGCAGTGTCGACGATTCTCACGTTGGCTGGCGAATTTGGTGCGAAGGTGCACCTTGTACACCTGTCGACACCGGAGGCAGTGAGGATGGTGAACAACTCGCCACTAGCCACCTCTGAGACATGTCCCCACTACTTCTCCTCCGATGAGGTGCTTGTGCGCTTTGGACTAGACGGTGTTGTCGTTAGTCCACCAGTCCGCTCCGCCTCGCTGCGAAACGAGCTTCGGGAGTTGGTACAAAATGGCTGGCTGGACGCCGTGGGATCTGATCATTCCCCCGGTCCGCCTAATTCCGACTCATTCTCTGGCCAGTGGAGAGGCGCCCAGGGGGCGGGCAAGACGATGCTGGCACTTCTTGATGAGTTCGACTCGCCGGAGTTGGTGGCCGACTATACGGCATCTGCTGCTTCGGTCTACGGCTTTGCAACCTCCGGTGAAATATCTGTAGGCGGTCAGGCGGATTTCGTCGTGGCAGAACGATCAGACAACGGGCTCTGGAGGATTGTCGACGTTGTGGTGGGCGGGCGTCTGGTTGTAAATGATTCGACAGTCATTGGACGCCCAGTTGTTAGAAATGCTATTTCGAGGACTTTTTAGTTACTAGGTGGAGCTCGCGCCTCATGAAGCTTACGAACCAATTATCCAAATTTTCGACCAACAACGGGAGTTGAAATTGATACCTGCGATTACTGACGAGTTCAAAGATAAGGCCGTAAGGCTGTGTACCTCACTGGCACAGGCGAGGAGCGAAACCGGATCTGAGCGAAGTGCCGTCGAAGTTGCCGTTTCGGCATTCAAAGATATAGGCGTTGGTGAGAGCTTCATAGATGGAGCCGGCAATGCCGTGCTGGACCTTTTAGGAACCGAAGCGGGCCCAACATTGCTGGTGGATGGTCACGCAGATTCGATACCCCTCCACTCTGCAGATAAGTGGTCTTGTGATCCATTTGGCGGCATAATTCGCGATGGTCGACTCTACGGACTGGGAATCTGCGACCAGAAGGCCTCAATTGGTGCCATGGTGATTGCGACTGAGGCCCTGGTCCGGTCAGGTTGGCGGCCCAAGGGAAGACTTGTGCTTGTGGCAAGTGCCTCAGAAGAGCAGATGGAGGGCGCCGCACTTCGGCCCGTTCTCGAGCGATACCGGCCGGATATGGCGATAACTACGGAGCCGACTGACGCACGGATATTCACCTCCCAGAGGGGACGAGCCAAAATTGAGATGCGCCTAGAGGGCAGACCTAGCCACGCTGGACACTCCTCTTTAGGCGTCAACGCTGCTAGTTTCGCCGCAGGCGTAATCTGGAAGATCGCTTCGAGTTTCCCCAGACTTGGGTCTTCTGGGGTCCAGCTGGACATCAACTGCATCGACATGCTCAGCAGTCCTTATCCGTCGGTGTCGACCATACCTGGTGGAGCAACCGTAAGGTTCGACGCTAGGTTTGGCCCTGAGCAGACCAGAGACTCGCTGCTCAGCCACGTAATGGAAGCGGCCAAAGAGGTTGAAGCGGAGTGGGTCGGAGAGTCTCCCGGCATCGAAGTCGGCTACGTCAAGGCAATAGTCACGACATGGACGGGCTATCGGGTGGAGGTGGATGAGTTCGCCGATGCTTGGAGTACACCCCACGATTCACCTCTAGTGAAAAGTGCTATATCTGCGGTCGGCGAAATTGGCTCAGACTCGCGTCTTGGCAGCTACTCCTTCTGTACGAACGGATCGATCATCTGTGGAGAGCTTGGCATTCCTACAATTGGCTTCGGTGTTGGCGAGGAGGATGGGGCGCACAGAATAGATGAAAGCGTCACAATCGACTCTATCCATCGCGGCACTGCCGGGTTAGCTGCGATCATATCGTCCATCCTCTCATGAGCCGACAGTCCCACTCGGCGGTGTACTACAGAGGGTTGATCTTCACCAGTGCAGGAGATCATAGACCCGAGCCGGCATTAGGAATTGGACTGTGATTACCATCACAAACGTGGGGTTGAAGACCTCAGAGTTCTTGGCGATCTCTGAAGGATGCGAACCCGTGGAACTGTCAGCTGGATGTGTGGCTGCAGTCGAAGTCGCTGCTGCACGACTCGAGACCCTCATCGATGCTGGCGCCACCATCTACGGCGTGACCACCGGGTATGGGATCTCATCTGCTAGCAGACTTCTGAGGTCAGAGTTTGAGGCGTTCCAGCTTGATACGGTGAGGTCCCACGCCTGTGGAACCGGTGACCCACTCGAATTTCCCGCTGCCCGCGGCGTGTGGTTGGCAAAGTTGCTGTCGGTCTGTACAGGATTGACCGGTGCCTCACTTGCACTGGCCCAGCAGCTAGTAGCTCTTCTCAACACTGGTCTTGCACCAGTGGTTCCACGAACTGGTTCTTTGGGAGCCAGCGGTGATCTGGTTCCATCGGCACACGCTGGTCTGTGCCTACTACTGCTAGGTCAGTTCATGGACAAAAGCGGCCGGAGATATCAAGGGTCGCATATTCAAAAGGAGTTCGGAATAGACCCGCTTAGGCTTGGCCCGCGAGATGGTCTATCGATCGTAAATGGCACTGCGACAACTTTAAGTTTGGCCCTGCACGCCTCCTCAATCGCATCCAGACTTCTTAGCTATTCCGACTCGCTGGTAGCCGCGGGAATAGAGGCAGTAAGCGGCCACCCGGAGGCATTTTCTGAGGAGATCGCTGTTGCAAATGGCCTTACGTGGGTGGTTCGAACTTCTGAGGCTGTCCGGGCGGGACTGTCTGGGTGGTCGGGATCCAAACAGACGAGAACAGGAGTCCACGATCCCTACGCGTGGAGATGTGCTCCCCAGGTGCACGGCGCGGCCCACTGGGCACGCGCTGGCCTCGAGGAGGTTATAGGAGATTTGCTTAAGGGATGCTCGGACAACCCCCTTATTACCGATCAAACCGAGCCCCAGATAATATCCGGTGGAAATTTTCACGCCGTTGCTTTGGGTGTGGCCTCCGATGCCCTCCTAATCGCTCTCGTGCAGGTGAGCGCCCTGACTAGGCAGAGGTGTTACCAGATGCTCGCTGGAAAAGTTGGCTTCGAAGTGGGACTGATTGCGCCCGGTGAGTTCGGAAATGGCCTATCTCAGCTTTTAGCTACTGCTACTGCACTGCATCTGGAGATCGCATCCACACAACCGGCATCGATGTACCCTTACCAACTGGACGAAGTCGAGGACCATGTTTCCAATGCCACGTTGGCCACGGTACGAATCACCGAGGTTCTAAAGAGCCTCAGCAAACTGCTGGCAATCGAGAGCCTCCTGATTGGTCGTATCTTTGAGCTGTCTGGCGGTACCGTAGAGGGCTTTGCGGGGGTGCAACTTCTCAAGATTTTGAAGCGTGCTGGACTATCGGAAGAGGGACGCTATGAGTTCAGTTTCGATATTGATAGACTTTCTGGCTCCATATTGGCTGGTGAGGGGGGTTTTGAAGGATAAAGCCCGGTATCTTTGTGCTGATACGCCGAACGGCGATGGCTGTGCTGGGTTTGAGTGTGCAGTCCACTTGAGGGTAGGGGAGCGTGTCTCTTGAATGAGGTTATCTGTATGGATGCCGAACGGCACAGTAGGGTCATTTGCACGATCTATAAATTGAGATCTACTGTCAATGTATGACAGATAGCAGAAAGGAGGTCCTGTTCCGGAGTCTGGCCATCCTTATCGGCCTTGCGCTTGTCCTCTATTTTGCGTCCCGAGACTCTCAGGCCGATTTTCTGGTCTTCCGTTCGGCGGCTGTAGCTGTACTAAATGGCCATAGTCCGTACGTACCGATAGTTTCCAAAGCGGTCTACTCAGGATCCGCCTTCGTGTACCCGTACTATGTCACTTGGATATTTACTCCTTTTGCGTTTCTGTCGACAACTGCATCAGAGCATGTCTATGTCGTTGTCTCCTACTTCGCATATGTGCTTGGTATGCAGATATTGGGGATCAGGCGCATCCCGGCTCTAGTTGCGCTGATGTTCTCGTCAGTTTTATTAGTCTCGCTCCAGATGGGCACGTTGAACCCGCTGCTGTTCCTTCTGCTTGCACTTGCGTGGCGGTATCGCCAAAGGCCGTTCGTGGCCGGCCTCACTCTAGGTCTTGCGGTCACTGCGAAACTGTTTCTCTTTCCGATACTGCTGTTCCCGCTATTTTCAAGACGATATCGACTCTTTTGTACAACGATTGTGTCTTCAACCCTTCTTCTGGTCGGTGGGTGGAGCTTTGGTCCACTTGGCCTCAAGCAGTATCTGGCGATGCTGGGTAGATTGGCGGTTCACGAGGGCCCTAGCGGACTGTCTTTAGCCTCACTGCTATTCAGAATTGGTAGCAACTCAATAGTTGCCCAACTCTCTGCTGCAATTTTTGCGATTGGCCTACTAGCTTCAGCGTCGGCACTTCCGCTGATCCGAAGGAGGATTCCGGAAAGTTCGATTTTTGCGGCTCTCGTGGCCATAGCGCTTGCGCTGACTCCGATACTTTGGTCAAGTTACCTTCCCCTGCTCGTCATTGCACTCGCCATATCGGGCGTGGCCGACGCGGTGCTTGCCGGATTCGGACTAGCAAGTTGGCTCCTTCTCACTCCGGACCGGGCTGGACTCCTTGGTGATGCACTGGGACTGGGATTGGTTTTGATCTCAGCCGCCGTCATCCTTCGCTCTGACACCACCAAGGGGAGGTGGCCACAACCAGCAGACGCGAAGGCGGCAATTAGGGGTGCTGTTCAGGCCGTGGTTGGAAAAGACAACCCGATCGCCGAAGGAGCCCTTGCGGTGGCGGCGATTCTCCTTTTGGTTTCAGTAGCTGCGGAATTGCAAAACATTGGAGCAGCACTAACGCAACTTCTGGTTGCACTAGTGGTATTTGCCACAGTATCGGGTTCCAAGCATGCTTCGCCGGAGTTACTGGGGTCGGGCGATGGAGATCAGGCTTAGGGCAAATTCAATTGAACCGGGGTAGCACAACGCTTTTCGACCGCGCTTGAGCTTGGAGGGATAAAGTACTCAGCAGTAGACTGTTGTATCAGACGTTGAATCGGAACTCCACGACGTCACCATCTCTCATGATGTACTCCTTGCCCTCAATTCTTGCCTTGCCGACTGATCGGACTGCTGCGACTGAGCCTGCCTCGATCAGGTCCTCATAGCTGATCACCTCGGCTTTGATAAAGCCCCGCTCGAAGTCAGTGTGTATTGTCCCGGCTGCTTGGGGCGCAGTGGCGCCTATCGGAATGGTCCAGGCCCTGGACTCCTTGGGACCTGCGGTTAGGAACGTCTGAAGCCCTAAGGTTCTAAAACCAACCCTTACCAGCTGTGCAAGACCGGATTCGACCTGTCCGTAGCTCTCCAGAAGTTCTGCGGCATCCGCGGCATCTAGCGCGGCGACCTCCGCTTCTATCTGTGCGCAGAGGATCACGGCCTCGGACGGATGGACCATCGCCTTCAGTCGAAGCTGCAACTCCTCATCTGACAGACTCGCTTCATCGACATTGAAAACATAGATGAAAGGTTTCGCACTAAGTAGGTGGAGATCAGCCAGCAGGGTCGGATCTATTTCGCCCGATCCGGCAGCTTGGGTTATGGTGCGTCCCTCGTTGAGTATCTTCTGTGCGAGTTCGGCGGCAGTTAACGAAGGCTGCAGGTCGGGGCGTTTGCGAACCTCCTTGGCGAGCTTCACAAGGCGATTCTCCACCGTCTGCAGGTCGGCGAGGATCAGCTCGGTGTTTACCGTCTCGATATCTTCCATGGGAGCGATCCGACCTTCGACGTGGATGACATCTTCGTCCTCGAAGAGGCGAACCACTTGACAGATTGCGTCACCCTCTCGGATATGGGCTAGGAACTTGTTTCCGAGCCCCTCACCTTCTGATGCTCCCTTTACTATTCCGGCTATATCCACGAAGGTAACCGTTGCTGGGACAATCTCTTTGCTGTCGAACAGATCAGCAAGTCGCTGCAGTCTCTTGTCCGGTACAGCCACCACTCCGACATTGGGTTCTATGGTGGCAAAAGGGTAGTTGGCAGCTAGGACCGAGTTGTTGGTCAACGCATTGAAGAGGGTTGACTTTCCTACATTTGGAAGTCCAACAATTCCGATGGATAGTCCCACCCAATTCTCCTCCGAAGCAGCCGTAATGCCTGTCGCCTACGGATCAACGGGTCAGTTTAGGAGATCGTGCAGTCGATGGGACAATCTCGGCGGGTGCAAAGAGCTACCCAAGGCCATGCGCGTAACAGAGTCGTCACAGTTGTGACACCTGATTGATATCTAATACGCCTAACATCGTCTTAGATCGTTGCTCAGCCCATTTGGGAAGGAGCTGGTGGTCTGAGTCAAAAATTTATCAAGGTGCCTAGGGTTCCACGTCGCATCTGACGGTTTGGTCCGAGAGGCTCTGGCGGATGAAATCCGTTGCACGGAGGGATAAAAGCCCGGGAGGTCTCAGATCTCTCAGGTGCGCGCCTTGTGGGTGAGCCGATCTCAGCTATTCAGTTTGAGAGAGGTGGGAGTTTTGGGTTCAAACCACGCCGATGGTGGTGCGCCGACGGAGAAGTTTCATGTCCACGACAGGCACGGACCAGAGGCAAAGCGCGCACTGGAGATGGAAGCCGAACTACCTACGGTAGGCCTTGAGCGAGAGCGGAAGTGGGCGTTGGAGATGGGCCTCCAGGGTGCCGACTCAATCGTCGACAGGTCGATTCCAACATTCTCCAGAGGAGAGCTACCGCACTATGCCGGGATCAACACCTTCCTCAAAGCTCCCTACGTAGAGGACGTAAATCGCTGCGGAGAGTACGACGTCGTGGTGATGGGTGCACCTCACGACTCAGGCACCACTTATCGTCCCGGCACAAGGTTCGGCCCCCAGGGCATGAGACGCATCTCGGCGCTTTATGGAACATACAGCTTCGAACTCGGGGTGGACCTTAGGGAATCGATCTCCATCTGCGACATTGGTGACATCTTCACAATCCCAGGCAACATTGAGAAATCTTTTGATCAGATCTCCAAAGGCGTCTCCCACGTCTTTGCAACTGGGAGCCTTCCGGTTGTTCTAGGTGGTGACCACTCGATTGGATATCCAACTGTAAGAGGGGTTGCCGAAAATATGAGTGGTAATCTCGGCATTATCCACTTTGACCGACACGTCGATACCCAAGAGACCGATCTTGACGAGCGGATGCATACTACGCCGTGGTTCCACGCAACCGATATCCCAAATGTTCCCGCAAAAAATCTCGTTCAGCTTGGTATTGGTGGATGGCAGGCACCGAGGCCAGGTGTGAAGGTCTCTAGAGAGCGAGAGACGACGATTATGACGGTTAACGACTGTGTAAACATGGGCATTTCGGCAGCGATAGAAAGAGCGCTCGAAGTGGCCTGGGATGGAGCAGACGCAGTCTGGCTCTCATTCGATGTGGACTGCGTGGATGCCGCCTTCGTGCCCGGCACAGGCTGGCCGGAGCCGGGGGGCTTTTTGCCAAGGGAGGTGCTCGAGCTCGTTAGGGGCGTTTCGAGGCAGGGGCTGGCTGGAATCGAGATAGTGGAGTGCTCGCCGCCGTACGACTCGGCTGATATCACCTCACTGCTGGGTACGCGCGTGGTGTGTGACGTGCTGGCGACACTGGTTACCAATGGCCACCTGCCGAAGAGGCAGTGATGGGTGGCGTCAAGGCTGTTCATCTACTCACGCTGGGGTGGGAGAGACTTCCTAAAGCGTGGTCGATTGATGGATGGGATCCATCTGATATCACAGTAGAGCCGGTGCCAGGAGTACTAGTAGAGGTCGATGGTGGCTTTGTTCTACTCGATACCGGATTCAACTCGGCCCTGATAAAGGATCCGGCGCTTTACAAAAGATTCCACGGCAACAATGAGAATATCGCCGCAATCCTGCCCGATGGAATCGACGAGCCCCTACTTGAGTCACTTGACATACTCGGCTTGTCCAGCGATGATGTCATCGCGGTAGTAGTTTCTCATCTACATAATGACCATGCCGGCGGGTTGAAGCACTTCACCGCTGGGCAGCCGATCTACGTTCAGCAGCTCGAACTCGAATATGGGATGAGCGAACATCCCGGTCCCGAGCGCAACGGTTTCTTCCAGATTGACTACAACGACCCGAGCCTTAACTTTGTAAAGGTGAACGGACACGAGTCCGAGTCCGAGGTCTCAGTCGTGCCGGGCATATCGGTTATTCCGACGTTTGGTCACACACCAGGTCACCAGTCGGTGATCGTAGAGTTCGCAGAGTCAAGTGGAGGCGCTGGCTTCGTGTTCGCATTCGATGCCGGAGACCTCCGGGAGAATTTTACGAACGAGTGGGCAATAGGTGGAACTATTGATTGCGATCCGGCACTCACCATCAGACATATCAGGCGGCTCAAAGCGTTGGCACGCGAACGTGGATTGATCCTTGTGCCGGGTCACGACCCGGTCCTCTGGCCCCGTTTGACTTCGGCATTGGACTCTGTGGCAAACCACTTCCCGGTCGGACTGACAACGGATGCGCTGTTCTCGGATTGAGCCAAAATTGGCTAACAGACAGCTACCCTTACGGTTTCAAAGATGCTGACAGCGCCGGCGAAAATGCCTAGTGCTCCACAGAACGGGGGACTCCCAATTAGGCCGAAATTGTTGCCGTAGGGTACTCTTGCTGCAATAATGAGGACTGGGGCACTGGTCTGAAGGGATTTGGCGTTTATGTTGGCTGTTCAGCGGGCGCATCTAGGTCTCGGGATGAATGGATGAGAGGGCTCTGGTCGTCGGAGTCGGAGCAGGTTATGCGCTCGGACACGACGACCATCGGTCGGATTCTGGCGGGCAATCTCTGGCCTAATCCAAGGTGTCGGGAATTTGATTGGCCAGACGTCCGCCATCGGTTGCGCTGTTGCGGTCCGATGGCGGATTCTGCTTCCGTCGACTCCTTCGGAGACAAGGGTTTGCAATTTGTCGCCACAGCAATCGGGCGCGGAACCTCGAGAAAGGCTGCTGTGAGTGACAGACTCTTCTGAACGGATGTCTCACCTCTACCACGCCTTATCTGAGGTAAATCAGGCGATCGTTCGTATGGATGACGAGTCGCTGCTTTTGCCGCTCTTATGCCGAGTGGCAGTCGAGTTCGGGGGTCTGAAGCTCGCTTGGATCGGACGACCCGAATCGGGATCGTCTGATTTCGAGGTGCTAGCCAGCTCCGGTGCAACTGAGTACATGGAAGGTCTGCGGATCTCTACAGATCCGGATGAGCCCACCGGCCGTGGCCCCGCTGGACAGACTTGGCGTGAGGGAACCGTGGTCATAGTCAACGACTTTCTCGGTGCGGATCTATTAGGTCCGTGGAAGCAGCGAGCAATTCTGCACGGTATCGGCTCAAGCGCCTGCTTCCCGATAGAACGTGCTGGTGAACGCTTTGCTATTCTCAACGTCTATCACGAAGAACCCTTTGCATTTGATCCATTAGTCATACGTCTGCTCGTTGAGATGACACGTGACGTCACGTTTGCCCTCGACAACTTCGATAGGCAGAAGATGGTCTTCGCCACTCAAAATGCGCTCGCTGCAAGGGAGCGTCATTTCCGCGGCTACTTCGAGAATGCCACCATCGGACTCGTCTCTTTAGATAACAGTGGTGCATGGACTGAGGCAAATCAGCGCTTTCTCGAGATTGTACGGTATGACGAGACAGAGTTAGCAGGCCTTAGCTGGTGGTCGATAGTTCATCCCGACGATCAGCAGGAGAGTCGAGCAGCGGTCAACTCGTTACTAAGTGGGGAAGTTGAAAACTTCTCCATAGATGCTCGCTATGTCCGAGGGGACGGCGAAACGATCTACGTTCATATCAATGCTGGCGTAGTCAAAGATGACCAAGGATCTGTAGTGCATATGGTCGCTGCGATCGACGATATAAGCGGTTCGGTGAGGGATAGGAATAGACTGCTCCTACTCGGTGAAGCCCTTAACAACTCCCACAACGAGTTCTACCTTTTCGATGCTGAGACGCTCAAGTTTGACTGGGTGAGCGCTGGGTCAATCAGAAATCTGGGATATTCCGAGGAGGAGCTTCTTGAGCTAACACCGATTGACATAAAGCCACTTTTCGACAGGGAGCGATTCGAGACGCTCCTTGGTCCACTCAAGCGACACGAAGTCGACCGCCTCGTCTTCGAGACTGAGCACGAACGTAAAGACGGCTCACGGTATCCCGTTGAGGTTCACATCCAACTGTCAACTGTGCATAAGCTTCGCCGCTTCATCGCGGTTATTTTAGACATAACCGAGAGGAAGATGATGGTTGAGCGGCTCGAGTCCGCTGCTCGCCTCTTCACCGAGAGTCGGGATGGTATCGTCCTAGCGGACGGTCGATTCCGGATCACCGCAGTAAATGAGACTTTCACTGCGATGACCGGTTTGGGTGAGGCCGGTCTAATCGGAGATGATCTTGGCCAGCTAGCCATGTTGCTCGAAAGTGCTCCGGAGTTCGAGGCCCTCTGGAAGGAGTTGTCAGGAACCAGTGCAGTAGAAGGCGAGTTTTCCCTTCGCAAAACAGACGGAACGGTTTTCGAAGGTCACGTAACTCTAGTTAGCATCGGCACTGGTAACCGATCCCAGATCGGGTACGCGCTAATAGTTGAGGATTTGACCGAGAGTAAGGCGCTTGAGAACCAGCTCCGTCAGGCGGGAACCATGGATTCTCTCACTCGACTCAGGAATCGAGTGGCGTTCCATGGCGTAGCCACTGAACTTCTTGCCGAAGCGTCTGTTACGGCGCAAACTGCGGCATTGATCTTGATTGATGTCGACGGGTTCCGCTCTATCAATGAGTCGAGAGGCAGCCTGGTAGGAGACGGAGTGCTGGTCGAGGTAGCCGCTCGTTTGGCTCGGCTACAAGGTGTCGATGCGGCTTCGTTCAGACTCGGTGCGGACGAATTCGCCCTCCTTCAGTTGCAAGCCGAACCGTCTGAGGCGATTGCGCTGGCGCGGGGGATTATCGATCTGATAGCCGAGCCGATCTCAGTCGGACACGATGACGTGGTTCTGGGGGCATCTGTTGGGGTGGCTATATTTCCACAGGATGGCGACGACTCTGAGACTCTACTAACTCACGCCAATAACGCGCTGGTCGCAAGTCAGAGGGCGGGCCGTGGACGTATTTCGTTTTTCGATCCCGGTTTCAATGAGAGCTACCTTCGGCAGCTAGAGGTGCAGAGGTCACTTCTGGGTGCGATCAGGAGCGGCGAGTTAGAGATGGCTTATCAGGCAATCATCAAGTTGCCTGAACGATCGGTTATCGGCTTCGAGGCCCTGTTACGTTGGAATCATCGCTCGCTTGGAGCGATCCCGCCACTCGAAGTGATCGATGCTGCCGAGGAGACCGGTTGCATCCTCGAACTAGGTGACTGGGTCATATCTAAGGTGATAGAGGATCTGTGCGAGTGGCTACAGATGGGCCTACCGATCACGAGGCTTGCAATCAACGTATCGGCGTCACAGTTTATGGACGGTCTGCTGGTTGCGAAGCTGTCGGAGCGTATCGTTAGTGTCGGTGTCCCACCCGAATGTATCGACCTCGAAATTACCGAGACTATATCCATGGCGAACCTGCCAGAAGTTGAGAATCAGGTTCGGCTACTACGACAACTTGGTGTCGGAGTCTCGATCGATGACTTTGGGACTGGGTACTCATCGCTGAGCTACCTTCGACGATTCAACGTCTCCAATATCAAGATCGACAAGAGCTTCATCGATGAGCTGACCACCAATCCAGAGGTGTTGGCTATCGTCGATGCCATAGTCAGAATCGCATCTGCCCTTGGTTGCGATACCACTGCAGAAGGCGTGGAGACCGACGAACAGCTGAGGCTTTTAGAAATTGCCGGATGCACCCACGGACAGGGATATCTGATAAGCAAACCAATTGCAAAAGAGCTGGTACCTGGATTCTTCGACATGCACGGCAGGATGTGAAATAGTCTCCAAGAATTGCATGGCTTCCACTAAGTACCATTCAAGACGAACAGACTGCACGAAGCTCCGATCTCCTCCCCTTAGTCATCGAATTCTTGCCTCGGTTTTCAGTCCCAGCCTCAGCTGACATCGCCAACTAATTTGCATCTGCTAGCCAGATGGTCGGCATAGACGAGGAGTCTCGCTGAAGCAATACCCATAGCAAAAACTTTAACTAAGCGCCTTGAGCTGCAGTGTTGGACCGAGCCGGGGCGGTGGAGCCATCGAGATTGTGCCCTGATGAACCTCGGAACTAGCAAGCATTGTCGCATTCAAATCCTCCCAAAGGCGCCTAGGTCAAAGGGTCACGTAAAAAGCGGTTACTCGAATGAGATTTATCGACCCTTGCTAGATCTTTTCGAATCGGCCTTTATGCCGTGATAGCGTAGATATGCAGGCGGCGAGGATGCGATCCATATTCCAATCGATAGTGAGACAGTTCCACGTATGGACTGGTGTTGCCGTGGTTGTGTTGGTGGTCGGCTCGACAGTTTCGGTATTCGCCGCACGCACGGTCGCCAATAGCGATGCATCGTCTTCGGGTCGAGCTCTGCAGAGGACGGCTGCAAATCTCACATCAACAGTACGGCTCGCCATCGCAAGGGAGGAGGCCTTCCTTGCTGGTTCGGTCGCATTTATGAACAACAATGATCCTTCTACGGTCGAGCCGCAGCTGCATCAGTCATCCAGTGCGGTCTGGCTCCTCGATCAATTTCCAGGAATTATCAGCTCCGGTGCGGTAACTGTTGTTCTTCGGTCGAACCTCGATACATTCAAGAGTCAGACACTGAATGTCCCGCAAGGGGTGGCGGTCACATCTGCAGTTTCGAAAGTCGTGCCGGCTGGGATTCGCTCCTTTTACTGTCTGTCCACCATGTCGATTGTCATTGTGCCGAGTCAGGCTCCAACGGCCGGCCTCGACTACTGCGCGGGTATCCACGGATCAGTTAGCCTTGCGATGCGAGACAGCGGAAGTGGCGTCTACGTGCCGTTGGTTGTTGGTAAGAGGGTTTTCTTGGACGTCATGGACCCGATCTACCATTCGAAGTCGGTCCCATCTAGTGTTCAGGGTCGTCGACTGACGTTCGTCGGATGGATGGATATGGTAACTGACCCGAAGTTAATGTTGGCACACCTGCTGGACCCCTATCCAGATGTTGCTCTACTACTCGACTACCACGTTGGTAGTACAAAGGTAGGTATAGAGGTTGGTAGGATCCCTAAAGGTGCAAAAGTCGTGGTCGGCAATCTTCCTAATGGGTGGTCCACACGCACCTTTGGCCTAGTCTCGACGGCCAGCATATTTAACGATGGTGATTCACTCTCACTTCTTGCGGGGGGCATTGCATTAACGGTGTTTCTAGCTGGGATAATCGATCTACTCGGCTCCGGCCGTGCCAGAGCAGAGGCTCTCGTCAAGGCTAGGACTGAGGAACTCCGTCATCAGGCACTGCACGACGCACTGACTGGACTGCCAAACCGCACGTTGATTCTGGACCGGATGGAACATATGCTTGCGCGCTCGAGGGGTCGCGAAATGTCATGTGCGGTCCTGTTTCTCGACCTTGACGGTTTTAAGGCGATCAATGACACGTTGGGGCATCGGGCTGGTGATCAACTTCTAGCGGCATTCGCAACCCGGCTGTCTGGAGCGGTTCGTGAGGAGGACTCAGTGGGGCGCCTAGGAGGCGATGAGTTCATCGTCATATTGGAGGACGCCACCTTCTATTCCGGTGTCGAAACGGTAGTAGATCGAATCTTCGACCTATTCAAAGAACCTTTTGATCTTCTGGACGGCCAAAGCGGACTGCGACTGTCTGCAAGTATCGGCATCGCAACCGGTTATCGGGCTAGGTCCGAGGAGCTACTTCGCGATGCAGATGTGGCCCTGTATCAGGCAAAGGCGATGGGCAAGGCAAGGGCTGTGTTGTTCGATAGCATCGTAGGGCTGGTCTCAGACGTCTGAGCGCCGGTGGATCGCACTAAAGACACTGGCCTGTCTGAAATAGCCGACCGATGCGATTTGAGTTAGTCAACCATTTGTCTGTAGAGCGGCCGCTGCATCTTCAAAGAGTTCCACCAGAGCTTCGGCTTGTGCTGCGTGCGCCCTAAGAATCGTGAAGTCCTCTCGTGGGCTAACCGTATAGAGATCGAAGTGCTCCAAAGCGCTACTGCTAGTCGAAGTAGCTAGCTCTACTAAGGCTTTATGGTGGGCGAAGTTCTTCGAGAAGTGATACAAGGCGCCATAGCTCCCACTTCCTCCCATCACTTCGAGCCAAGTTTCGTCGAGTCCGTAAAGGGGGTTCTGAGAGACCTCTAGCCGGTCCACGAAGATCAGTTCGTCCTTGGTTCGAAAGGTGTTGCCAAGTGAGATCTCCGCGTCCAGTCCGACGCGGACGCCCACGACTTCTGTGAATGTCAGCTCTGAATCCTCAGCTAGTTGAAACTCGACCTCAGAATGCATTCGGCTACCCTGAAAGCAGATAATCGGTTGAGCTAACATCTCAAGGCTGCTTTGGCTACCAACTATCACCTCGGTCCGGATCGAAGCGACGTTTGGCAGTGGATTGCGCAGGACTCGAGTCGCCGCCTGTTGACGGAGAGCAGTTTTCGTTGCGTCATCAACTTCGAGGTAGATCTCGTGCAGCTCTCCTGCAAATAGTCCTGGACCTAACTCGGTGATGTAGAACAGATCTGGTAGGTTCGGGCGGGCAATGGCATTGGAAATCCTGAACTGACCCACCTGAGTCAACCGTTCCGCCTGAGTGGGTCCTTTACCGCGGAACTTGACTCTTAGTTCGCTGACCGGCATAAGCGGATTCTGCGCCTCCAAAGCGGTCACAGTATCGATCTAATCCAGCTCTTGACTGCTTCGAATCCGACCATGTCTCGCAGGTCGCAGAGCAAAGTAGGCATGTCACCGCGGAGTTTTGCAGCGTCTTTGAGCATTACCTCGGTACTGGCACCAACTAATGGAGCCAGGTTTATCTTGTTGATCATGAGGAGGCCGGATCGGGTCATACCGGGTCCTCCCTTCCTGGGAATCTTGTCGCCTTGGGCGACATCTATAACGTAGATCGTTTCGTCTGCAAGGTCAGGAGAGAACATCGCCGTGAGGTTGTCACCTCCCGATTCGACCAAGACAAGGTCGAGTGAATCAAAGCGGTGATAAAGGTCATCAAGTGCGGCCAGATTCATCGATACGTCTTCACGGATAGCTGAATGTGGGCAGCCGCCAGTCTCCACCCCGATGATACGACGCTCGTCTATTATGCCGAGTCGAGTGAGGAAGTCGGCATCCTCTTTGGTATAGATGTCATTGGTCACGACCGCGATCTCGAACTCTGTCGACATCTCCTCGATGATCCTGCGGACCAACATGGTCTTACCGGATCCGACCGGACCGCCTATCCCGAGCCGAACCGGACCAGTCGGTCTGTCTCCTTGGTGTTGATGAGGCGCTATCGTTCCCCCGACGGAACCCCCGGTCTGTGTCAGATGTGCCATTGGCGTCCTCCGTTTTTAATCATGTCTGAAAGAGGCGTGGATCAAGGTGTGCATGTTCAGCCTGGTCAAGGTCGATTGAATAGCACTGCGACGGTAGCGCTGGCCTGTCTGGGTCAGGTCTTGTCTCTGCTAACCGCTCAGCACTTACCCACGTCTGCCTGATTAGCGCCAACTGCCGCCTCTGACCGATCGTCCCCATCCTGACCATCACCGTGGTCAGCTGCTTGATTACTCCAGACAGCATTAGTCGGCGCACGTCGTCGATGTTCCAATCCCGCTCCGCTGCAAGCACGCCTATCTGTGTTGATGGCTCGACTAGATCAGTTATCTGGGACATCACCTCTGTGCCGAACAGCGACCCAACGGCTCTAGTCGTCGCTACCGAGATCGTCCTTGCGGCACTTTGGAGCTCAACTGTAGGTCTCGATGCGTGCAGTGCTCTGTCGAGGAATCTAACGAGATCCATATTTGAAGAGGAGCAAATCACCTGGTAGGCCCTGGAAATTACTTCCAGCTCGCCATACCAGAGGTGAAAGAGCAAGTAACGTTCGATCCACCGCGCTGCATCAGAATCAGTCAGCGTGGTGCTTTTTGCAACCATAGTCTCAAATCCACTGCTCTGACCAAAGCTCCCATTAGGAAAGCCGGAATCGAAAAAGTAGTTGAGTTCCATCGTTACCTTTGGCGAAGGTGACGGATATGTAATCCGATTCATTTCAGAACGATCCATCAGAACAGGAAGTATCGCTGAGCCATGGAAAGGCGCTCCGCCGGAGAGGACTGAACTAGTTCTCCATTGAAACGAACTTCGTAACTCTGCGGATCTACTTCAATTTTGCCCAAAGTCGCGTTGTTGACCATGTCGGCTTTGCCAATAGTTCTTGTCCCACTGACAGGTATTCGTTCCCTGTGGCTCCACGATGCTGCGCCACTGGTCTCGAAATAGGCACCGGAAACAAACGTCTTGGACAAAGCTGATGACGCCGTACCAAGCGAAGCAAACTGTGGCTTGAGAATAACAGGTTGTGGAGTCGGTATTGAGGCGTTGGGGTCTCCGACCGCCGCATAGGCGATAAGGCCAGACTTTATAACGAGGTCCGGTCTGACACCGAAGAATGCCGGATTCCATAAGACCAGGTCCGCGAGCTTCCCAACCGTAACCGAGCCAACATGCTCGGCGATTCCATTAGCTAGGGCGGGGTTGATGGTGTACTTAGCGACGTACCTCTTGGCCCTGAAGTTGTCGTTTCGCTCACTATCTTCTGGCAGTGGACCTCGTTCGAGCTTCATCTTGTCGGCAGTCTGCCAAGTTCTGATAATTACCTCACCAACCCGTCCCATTGCTTGCGAGTCGGAGGAGATTATGGAAATAGCGCCGATGTCATGGAACACGTCTTCAGCAGCGATAGTCTCCCTCCGGATTCGAGAGTCCGCAAAAGCGACGTCTTCGGCAACAGACCTGCTCAGGTGGTGACAGACCATGAGCATATCCAAATGCTCTTCGACGGTATTGATGGTGAATGGACGAGTGGGATTGGTTGATGAAGGTATGAAATTCGGGATTCCTGCGACCTTCAAGATGTCGGGGGCGTGGCCACCGCCGGCACCTTCTGTATGAAAGGCGTGGATAGCTCGTCCGGCAACGGCCTCTATCGTGCGTTCAACAAATCCAGATTCGTTCAAGGTGTCGGTATGGATAGCGACCGGGATGTCGTATAGATCAGCAACCGACAGGCAGGTGTCAATAGCAGTAGGTGTGGAGCCCCAGTCTTCATGGAGCTTCAGACCCATCGCCCCGCCTTGAATCTGCTCTTGCAGCGCTTCAGGCGAAGATGAGTTCCCCTTGCCCATAAAACCAACGTTGACCGGCATATTCTCAAACGCGTTGATCATCTGGTTCAGATTCCATGAGCCAGGTGTGCAGGTCGTGGCTTTAGTGCCCGTCGCTGGTCCGGTTCCGCCACCGATCATGGTGGTCACCCCGGAGCTAATCGCTGCTACTACCTGATCCGCAGCGATAAAGTGGACGTGGCAGTCCACCCCACCTGCGGTAACTATCATCCCTTCACCGGAGATAACTTCAGTACCGGCACCTATTTCTATATTTACGCCTGCCGATGCGATCGAGTTTCCGGCGTGGCCTATGGCTGCGATCCGACCGTCACGCACGGCGATATCTGCCTTGATGATTCCTGATGAATCGAGTATTACGGCGTTTGTAATCACAAGGTCGGGGGAGCCCGCCATCCTCGTGATGGACGGATTCTGCCCCATTGCGTCCCTAATGGTCTTACCACCGCCGAACTTCGCCTCCTCGCCATGGCGTATTAGATCGGCTTCGATCTCTATCAATAGCGAGGTATCGGCTAGTCGGATCCTGTCGCCAACTGTCGGACCATAGTGGCCCACATAGTCGTATCTGCTCATTTGCATGCTCAGGACACCGCCCCGTTCCTCGAATTGATTTGGCTGATACAGACAACTACCTGCATCACTGCTCAGCGGATCCGGTGTACTCAATCAGCGACACACGCTTGGGTTGGTTCGGCTCGAACCTTACCGCTGTTCCTGATGGAATGTTCAGACGCTTCCCCCGAGCCGAGACACGATCGAACTCTAGGGCATCGTTCACTTCGTAGAAGTGGTAGTGCGAGCCAACCTGGACTGGCCTGTCCCCATGGTTGACTACCGAAATCTCAGTCGGAAAGCTGCCGCTGTTGATCTCGATACCTTCCTCGCTTAGGAGCACTTCTCCAGGGAGGATGTCGTTGGCTAGCCCATCAGATATCGGAATCGAATGTGGCGTCGATGCTGGGAGAATTGGCTGGTGTACCGTTACTAACTTTGTTCCATCTGGAAATGTGGCTTCTATTTGAACTTCGGGAATCATCTCGGCGACACCTGGCATTACCTGATCGACTGTGAGGATACGTTGGCCATACGACATGAGTTCTGCTACCGATCGGCCGTCTCGTGCTCGCTCTAGCAGTTCGGCGGAGATCACGGCCACCGCTTCGGGATAGTTCAGCTTTAGTCCGCGCTCTAGTCTCCTTTGGGCCAAGTCCGCCGCCATGACTAAAAAGAGCTTCTCTTTGTCCCGTTCGGTCAAGTACAACTGTTCCCCCAGAGGAGTCTTAGGCGTAGCATCGTTTGCAGAACAGGGTATTTGTGAGTTCGTTACCCAATGCTTATAGCGCAGCCACTTAATCGAAACGCAACACGAGTGAGAAACACTCAGTCTTGAGCAATGGGCATGTAAATCAGTGGCATCTCTGTCACCATGGGTCCATCAAGGCGAACAGGACTTGGCGGGCGAAACTTCACCGTCATCAACCGAGATTGGACCCATTTACTATCGCGTACTCGAACCTCTCTGAATCAGCACGTTCTTTAGCCCTGTATAGCGCCCGGTCACACTTGATTAGTAGGTCCTCGTAGGTCTCATTTCGACCTCTGATTCCATAACCTACCGAGATCGATAGATGACTGCTAGCTAGATCGAATAGCCGACCTAGCAGAGCTAAGAACTCCTCTTCGGAAGATCCGAATGTAAGGAGGATGAACTCATCTCCACCCCAACGGGCCAGTACGTCACCTTTTCGGATTACCGGCCGCCACAGACTCGACAGTTCCACAAGGGTTCGGTCACCCTGTAGGTGTCCGAGGCTGTCGTTAATATGCTTGAAGTCATCTAGATCGATGAGGGCAAGTCCAACGGTCTCGTCAGTAAAGCTCTCAGGACCGAGCAACTGTCGGCATTGAAGTTCGAAGTATCGCCGATTTGGCAGACCGGTCAACTCGTCCTCGTAGGACTGAAGGGCCAGTTGGGCGACGAGCCGTCTTACGAAGATACCCGTAATAACCACCGTGCCAGCGAAGAACAGAGAGTCTGCCAGCGGAGTGGTGAAGCCTGAGCTGAAACTTACAGCGATGACAAAACCTATGACGGTTAGTACGGAATAGAGCACCCCGCCAGGGAGCGATAGAAAGCTGAACGCGAACAGCAGCAGCCAGAAGTAGAAGACTATTGTCATGACCGCCGGATCAGTAAAGTGCGACTCGAAGACGGCCGTCGATACCCCAATTATAGTGGCCACCAACTCGGCGTGGAGGATTGGTACCGTCAGCCGATTTCGGAGCAGAAGATTTAAACCTCCGAGCAGGGCGTTGACGGCTACGAGCAACCAGTAGATGAATGAGTAAGCATTACCGCCTAGTCCGACAACGATTGTAACGGTGGCCACCAGGGCCCCACCGATGAAGACACCTCCGAGCCAGAAGACCGCTTCCTCTACCCGTTTGGCAGTGGACTCCGCCTGCAATGCGAAGATTCGCTTCGCATTGAAATGCCGTCTCATGCGGTGCGTGGTCATAGTCGTTCCCTGGGTCCTCAAACTTACATGGGTGCGAAAGCGAAGATAACACAGAAACTGATATTAAATCAGATATAGGGCAAACGAATTGCGCTTTGGAGTCCCAATTTGTGATCAGTTCATTTGATTGAACTCTTTTTGGAGGCCTCCTTCTCCGGTGAGTTAGTTTGGAAAGCTATGGTGCCAACAGCGGGGTCGTGCTGAAGGAGTGGGCTGTGTTAGAGCGCAAGGTTAATATGCAGCTCGATGCGCACAAATTCTCGCTTGGGTTGTTCGAGTCTAACTATCTTGGTTCATCTTGCAAGTGACAGAGTTTGTCACGGATGCCTGACAATAATTCGGCGTGTCTAGATTGCAGGCTGTAAATTTGAAGTTGGTTTATACAAAGCGTGCACAGCGCGGTAGGGCTGGCAGGCATTGCAGGGTACTTTTCGTTGGTTCTAAAGACGAAATCGGTGTATCATTGGCGTTAGTTGATGAGCCTGCGATGAACTCTATGCGCGCGTCCAGAGGTCCGCACCAGATGACTACATTCGAACAGCCGTGTCTGACCAATTTCCAGAGGTCGACTACTTGAGAGTCGGCGTAAGTGGCAGAGCCGTATCACATATTAAGGCCGTTTCCACCTTCAATATGCTTTCTCGCTTTGCCGTGACCATAGTATTTCTAGGTGCTTCGGTCCTTTTCGGCGAGGTTGGTGCCGCGCAAGCGGACCAAAGCAGCCTGCAGGCCGAGGCCTCTTCGTTGGCCTCGCAGATAGAGAGCCAAGCAAGCAGTGTCCACCAGCTCTCGGTGGAACAAAGTGCCGCCCAAGCGCAGTATACGTACTTGAGCAGCCTTATTTCCAGCAGTGCGGGAGTCGTTCAAGACCAACAAGCACTCGTGCAATCCTTAAAAGACCACCTCAGTTCTGCGGCAATCGGTGAATACATAAGCGGAGCAGGAGCATCTACGTTGGCTGCTATAGTCACCTCGACCCTGCAGGACTATCTCCTAAGGGCGGACTATCAGGGCGTGGCAGGGGGGAGCGTATCCGACCTCATTGCCTCTTATAACGAGTCAGTCTTCCTGCTGAAACAGAAGGAAGTTGCCCTTCAGAGCCAAAGAAATCAGGCCTTGACACAGCTACAGACTCTAGCCAGCGCATCTGCATCGTTGCGGGCAGAGGTTCAGAGTGAGCATTCGACTCTCGCGAAGGTAAATGGACAGATCCAGACGCTGGTGCAGGCTGCTTTGGCAAGGCAATTTCAAAAGAGTACCGTCCAAGGGCTTCCGACTGCATCAGGCCTTGGACTGAGTGGCGGTGTCAGCGTGACAAGCAGTGTTTCCGCCGCATTAGCGGGCATTAGAAGGTGTGAGTCGGGGGGGAACTATTCCGACAACACCGGAAACGGTTACTACGGCGCCTACCAGTTTTCCGAGTCGACTTGGTTGGGGCTCGGATTCTCGGGCCTACCTAGTTCGGCAGCGCCCTCGGTGCAGGATTTAGCAGCGGCAAAGTTGGCGCAGCGCTCTGGATGGGGCCAATGGCCCGCTTGTGCCACCATGCTCGGTCTGATCTAGTTCAACCTCAATTCGCAGCAGTAGCAGGTTCGGATCAGGTGTGGGTTTGTTCAGTCAATGCCTGCGTCAATAGAGACGCAACTCCGTCGGCAATTATGGCTTGACTTCGGTGCTCGCAGCAATGATCTATCACCAACCTGTTTACATTTAACGCTTCGAACGGTAAAACGGATGGGGAGGGGCACCTAGTTCAATTATGGCTTGCGCTGCATGATCACAATCGGAAACTCGAAAGCGAGTCCCTTGTAGTAGTTGGGTCCGAGAATTAGATGCCACTTTCACGCCTTCTATTGCGCAAGGAAATCTCACAAACGTGTCTCAGTTTCAAGTGATCGGACCCAAAGCTCTTCATTGATCGAATTATGCCCATGACAGAGCGCATACTTCCTAGGGGATACAGATTCGCCTTGGGAAAGAGGTGTAGATCATTGGTTGTGGATGGCCTTGAGCCCTGTAAGTGCCCGCGGCTAAGACCCAGCTTCAGCTAGGGCCAAATTGATGAACTTCGTCCCAATAGCTAGCCAAACTCTCTTGTAAGCGCAATTGATACCCATAAGTCCGGTGACGAAGTCGAGTACACCGCATTGGAGTCGTCTTTGCCTGTATGGTAGCATGAACTTCCTTTGATTCGTATGGAGCTATCTCCGTCTCCAACGGTCGGTCCCTCTGAGTAGGTCTTTGACCTATCTGAAGGACCGAAGCCCCTTGTGGGCGCTTAAACGGATCGGAAAGTTCAGAACTGCCTCGCCAGTCTCCGATTGGGCCAGCAATTGTCCCTTCCAACTCCAAATTACGCCGGTCGCAGGCCTGCTGACTTATGATCTCCCCCTGCAATATGTGCCAATCCACATCAGGGATCGAGTAGGGCTGGTTGCATAGATCTCGGTAACCCGTAGGCTATCCAACTCTTCCACCCTCACACTGGATCACTCGCTCGTCAGTACTTTGACGATACAGATTTGGGATTGGGACCGTCTCAAATAAACCAAATGCCAATGGATCTAGCGAACCGAGTCATTTGCCCCTTAGCGTCGGCCCAAACCTTGGCTTTCGGTCTTTTGCGACTTCAGACTCCTCGCCGAATGCTCCAGCCCGTTTATTCAGCGTTCGTCGCCATTTAGCTTGCCTGACGAATGTTACGCACAGACCTGATTAGAAGCAGCCCAACGTTGCCTCCTACTAGGGCAACACCAGCGAATAGAAGACTCGGCGTTACTCCGATCATTCTCATCTCTGGGCCCGCAAGTATCTCGCCGAGAGGAAGTGTTGCCATCGAGGCGACCCAATCGAGCGACGTGACTCTTGCAAGGGCTTCCTTCGGAACGCTGGTCTGCAACAGAGTCTCCCAAACCACACCAAAAGCTGCGAAGCAAGCTCCATCAACTGCCGATGTGATGAACAGGGCCGTCATCGACTGATGTGTGGCTAAAGCAAGAGGGAAGCCCGCGGCCAGTGTGGCAACGAGTATCGAGGTTCGAAGAGGGAATTTCGGCCTGAACTTGAAACCCGCAAGCGATCCAATTATGCCGCCTACTCCTTGGGCGCCAAGTAGGATCCCCCAAGCTCTGGCTCCTCCCAGCTGGGAATTTGCAAGGATTGGTCCAAGTACCAGCAGCGGACCGAATGAAACTAGGTGCATTCCGGCATATGCCACCATGGTGGTCCATGCCCATTCTCTGGATCGGACCTCATCGACACCGGCTACGAGATCTGCCAATGGATGGCTCTCCTGTCGCAAAGTGTTCGCATTTGTTGGGTGGAGCAAGGATAAAGCAGAGGCCGACGCAAGGTACATGACCGCCACGACAAGCATCGCAATACGCGTTCCCGATGCGGCTACTACTACTCCCACTAGGGCGGGTCCAGCCGCTTGGCCGAATGAGATTGCAGTTGCACGTACGGCATTTGCCCTCTGCAGACCCTCAGCTGGAACCACCTCGGGCAAAAGAGCAGTGATCGATGGGGTGAAAAACCCCCTCGCGGCACCCCACATTGCAGAAAGGATGATCAGTCCTATCACTGAAGACGGGTTCACGAACATGAGTCCGGCGATCATAAACGAGATCAGGGCCCGTGCGATATCGGCGCTCAATGCAACCAGCTTCCTTGAGCGGCGGTCGGCAACGACACCTCCCACGAGCAAGAAAACGATAAATGGGAACGTTGCTGACGCTAGGACAACCCCTACCTCGGCAGCGTTGCCTCCTGCGTTCAGTACAGCAAACGTCATAGCGACCGGCATTCCGAGCGATGCAGACACTGATGCGAATTGTGAAGTGGCAACCAGGGCAACCTGGCGTCTAATAAATCGATTACTTACTTGTGTCGTTGACACGGCATAGCTCCATTTGGGGGGAATTTTTGTAAGATTGCTTTGGCTTCAGACAATTTGCTTCAGCAGAACCAGCGGCGAGAAAGCGCGGCTTGAGGTTCGAATGTCTGGATCGGTTAGGAGTAGTCCAGGCTAAAGGTCGAAGATGGCGCGGTAGGACGCTTCGCCAATCGACTCAATACTCTTAGTATTCGCCAGAATCAATACGTGCATCCTCACCACCCTCATCTGTATGGCACGCCCACCAAGGACGCGACTCACTCACAGGACCAGCATAGCAGACGGCGAGATATCTCGATTCCTAGCTGGATAGATACTTAACCGATAGTTATAAGCCTGCCCAGACCAACTGACTGCATCACGTGTTGGAGTTGGAGAGTTACGATCGTAAAGCGATTCATTGTAAGCAGGATGCCGAATCCGAGCAGGATCACCGCCGAGACGGTAGTCAACGTATTGAAGTGACGCTTTACCCAAGTGAAGGCGTTGGTCGCCTTTCCAAATGCGAGGCCAGTCGCAAGAAATGGAATCCCAAGTCCTGCTGAGTACGCCGCCAGCAGCATGGCGCCTTGAGTGAGCTTGCCTTGCGTTGCGGCGACGGTCAACACTGAACTCAAAATTGGACCGATACATGGGGTCCAGCCAAAGGCGAACGCCATACCTGCAACAGGAGCTGCGAATACTCCCAATTTAGACAGATTCGGATGGAACCTTCGCTCTTGATACATCCAAGGCAGTTTCAGAAGCATTGACCCAAGGAGGAAAAGGGACATGGCGATGAGAAACACGCCGGAGATTCGAGTGATCAAGGCGTGGTGCGCAGTCAGAGCCCTCCCAAGCTCAGAGGCGGTGGCTCCAAGGGACACAAAAACGATCGCGAATCCAAGAATGAAAAGTGCTGTGTACTTGGTGACCCTCATCATCTCTTGAGGGCCACCATCCCTCAAGCCGGATGAATCGATACCAGTCACTACTGAGAGGTATGCAGGCACAAGCGGTAGAACGCAAGGTGAAAGGAATGAGATCACTCCACCGCCAAAGGCCACCACGTAGCCCACGTTCACCGACATGCCAATCATCTTAATTCGGAATTTTCAAGCTCTACCAATAGATCACTTAGACCTAGGCTGAAGTGCAAGTTCCACGGTATCGTCCTGCTCTAAGGAGTAAAAGCCGAGCAGCTTTGCCTCAGTGTCAAGCCTTAACAGAACGGGTGACTTCCGATTGCACCATGCGTTGAGCTGGTCGAGTTGGCCGTGGCTGGTGACATCAAGCCAAGCTACCATGGTTCCAGTCATAGCGGCCGAGCGCCCCTCTTCCCAAATCAATGGATCCTCTGCGCGCGGAGGGCTGGTTCGACTATATCCGATCAACACGGTCGACTCGTGGGGGACAACAGCGGTGATGACGACCTCGACGAACCCTTTCAAGGATTCGGCTGCACGTTGAGCCATCACGAAGCTCATGTGTTCGGCACGTCTGGACCTAGTACGTTCCATGAACTTCTGGTAGCGTGAGATCCCAAGCAGCACGCCAACTATTGAGAAGAGCATCGTCGCAAACGGAAACCAAATCTCCGCTACTGCTGCCTTTGCCATCTTTTGATTGTATCCAAATATCGAAACTAAGGCGGTTGGAAGGTTGGATGATTCAGACACCGAGCGAGTCAGAGTATTTCCCGAAGTTCAGTGACGTCCGATTTGGGAGGGCCCGAAGGTGAGATTTTCGGTACTAGGTTCCGCAGGCTCCTATAATTCACCGGGCTCAGCATGTTCGAGTTACCTAGTGCAGCAGGGGGACTGTTCTGTACTACTGGACGCCGGAAACGGCTCGATGGCCAATCTTTTCGACTTCTGCAATCCTGCAGAGTTGAACGCAGTCGTCCTCTCCCACGAGCATGCAGACCATTGGGTGGACATCGTCGGTGTCTACCACTACAGACTCCTAGCAGATAGTTCCGGAGGGGAGATTCCTCTACTTGCACCCCCATCTCTCCTGGCTGCACTGAGTAAACAACTCCATGCCGACGATTTCAAAGGGGTGTTCAAGCCAATTCCAATCGATCCGTCGACGGAGATTGAGGTGGAGGGACTGAAACTCCGCTTTAGTAGAACGAACCATCCGGTTGAGACCTATGCAGTATCAGTGACGGGACAGGATTCAGTGATCGTCTACACGGCTGATACAGGTCCGGACTGCGAACCACTAAACCTACTAGTCGCCGAAGCCGATCTGCTGGTGGCTGAATGTACCTGGGCGGACCAGTTCACATACTCAGGTCCGCCTCTCCACATGAACCCGTCCTCTTTTGTTCGGCTCCTCGACCGCTCCCAGGCGACACTTGCGTTTGCAACACATGTGGCCCACCCTCAAAGCAGACAGCAAGTACTCGAAGAGATACGCCGCTTGACTGACCGAAATGTAGAGCTAGCGATAGATCGTCTAAGTGTTGAGGTCTAAGTGTTGAGGTCTGTCAACTTTAGAGCTCTTTGACCTCAACCGATATCGCGTGCCACTGAGCCGAACTTGTCGCGCAGCTTTAGAATCCAAAGAGTGGATCAGATTGATGCAGGGTCAGATAAAGGAAGCTTGGATCCAGGCGGGAGAAAAACCTCACTCGTCGGAGAGTTGCTGACCCTACCGAACCTGATCAGCCTGTCTCGCGTCTTGGCCCTACCTCTACTGGTCTCATTGATGTCGAGGCCAGATAGTCGCTTTTGGGCAGCCGCTCTGGCGGGTGTCATGGGATTCACCGATTTCCTAGATGGCTACCTTGCAAGGGGAACCGGTCATGTATCTACGGTGGGAAAGGTACTAGACCCCACCTGTGATCGAATCGTACTTATCGTTTCCGCCATAGCGCTCTGGTACTACAATCTGGTACCGCACTGGCTGCTTGGCATAATGCTTTTGAGAGAGGCCCTGGTCAGCATCGCAGTGCTCAGTTTCGCAGTGCTGCTCAAGCAGAGATTCGATGTAGTTTGGATCGGAAAGCTTGGCACTTTCATCCTCCTTGCTGGAGTGCCATTCGCTGTTCTTTCACAATCCTCAGCCATGGACTCGCCACTTCTTCTACATGTATCGGAAGTAGCAATCTTGATTGGGACACTGATTCTGTACGGTGCCGCCTATGAGTACGTTGCCAAGTTCATCGAACTGTTCAAGGTCAAAAAGCTTCAATAGCGAATAGACCGTCTTTCATTGAAACCTGCAGGTCAGTTCGCTCTTATGCTGTTTGGGAATTGCCCGGTACAAACTTGGAGTACAAAATCCTAGGCGATGTACTGACCGATCACTGAGAATTCGATTTACATCGTACAGCGGCACCGTACGTCGTGGCTAATCTTTTCCTTTATGGAACTGCCATCTGAACTTCGTTACACCAAGGACCACGAGTGGGTCTCGATCGAAGGCAACCACGCGAAAGTGGGAATCACGGACTACGCCCAAGATGCATTGGGAGACATCGTCTTTGTGCAACTTCCCACTCTCGATGGCTCTGTCAGCGCGGGGGAGAGTTTTGCCGAGGTGGAGTCGACGAAGTCGGTCTCGGACATCTACGCTCCTGTCCCAGGGCGGGTAATCGAGATCAACTCCGAGTTGGTGGACTCTCCTGAACTCCTCAACACCTCTCCCTATGAGAGGGGCTGGATCTGTGTGCTCGAAATGTCAGACCCAGCAGCAGCTGGCGAATTATTGACAGCAGATTCTTATTTAGGGCTGATTTCCTAACAACCTAGGCGTGATTCCACGCTCGAATCTCTCAACTCTTGAGTTATAGTTGGGGGTCGCCCTCGCATCCGCCGACGGAGAGCGAGAATCCGATTTTGCGAAGGTGGTGAGCTTTGATCTGCGGTAACTGTGGGCATGAGAACCAGGCAGGTTCAAACTTCTGCTCATCATGCGGAAAGGTTCTTCTTACCACTGAGCAGGACACCACAGACTCGATCGGGCCAGTTGAAGGTACGGGTATTCTCGATACAGTCGAAGCCAATCTCCCAAAGGGCGTCGGCATTTTACTTGTGAGGGGCGGAACGGACTCAGGTAGTTGGTTCGCCTTGGACAGATCAGTGAGTAGGGTAGGGCGCCACCCAGATAGTGACATCGTACTCGACGACGTTACGGTCTCTCGGCGCCATGCCGAGGTGTCGAGAACAAACGCTGGATATTACCTCTCAGATGTCGGGTCACTGAACGGTACGTATCTGAATCAGGCAAGGACTGACGAGAGCCAACTCCACTCAGGTGACGAGGTTCAAGTTGGAAAGTATCGATTCATATTTCTCCTCATCCCGGGCGAAGAGGATTGAGGCAGTGGAGTTAGATCGGGAGTTCATGTCCATTGGAGAAGTACTTTCACTTCTTCACCCCGAGTTTCCAGACATAACAATCTCAAAGATCAGATTTCTTGAGTCAAAGGGGCTGCTAGATCCAGAACGAACTCCTTCTGGCTACCGAAAGTTCTACCCTCACGATATCGAGAGACTCAAGGTCGTTCTCCAGATGCAGAAGGAAACCTTCATGCCTTTGAGGGTGATTCGAGATCATCTCGGTGGAGGAGACTTGGTGGATTCCGAGACCCAGGTTCTGATGTTCGAACCGGAAGCGGATGCCTCGAAGAGTTCTCAATCTCAGCAGCTAGGCGACAAAGAAGTGGAACAGCCAGAACCTTTGGTCGTTGGTCCCGAGCCACCGGCCTCTATAACTGAGTTGTCATCAGCGATGCGTGCCTCTTTGCTTCGACTCCATTCGACGGGAGGGGTGCCACCAAAGACGCGGCGCTCTGTCGAAGAGATAGGCTCCAATCAGGTCGAATCCAGCGGGTCAGCCAACGATACTACTCAAAGGATGCAGTTCGGAGATCAGTCGTCGCCTCGACCACGCAAACAGAGGGATGCGAACCCGTCGAAGAGGGTCCGGACCGAGGCCGGACAGGCAAAAGACGTGGAAGGTCCCTCGAAAGTACGGACAGACGCAGTTGCCGATGCCAAGCAAGAGACTGCGCCGTCAGGTTCCGAAGTGTCGGGCCCGGTGCCAAAACAGACACATTTCAGCATCGAGGAGATCACCGCAGAGACTGGTGCGAAGCTCTCAGAGATTGCCGAAATGCGCGATTACGGTCTCATAGTTGGCGAAGAGCTATTTGGTGAAACTGTCTACTCGGCCGAGGAGATGGAGTTAGTTCGGATTATCCTACGCTTCAGGTCGTTTGGCATCGGTGCGAGACACCTCAAGCTATACAAGACGTCGGCCGAACGCGAGTGTGGATTCCTTGAGCAGGTGGTAAACCCAATCTTTCGAAAGCGCAATCCAGTGGCCAACGAACAGGCGCGACAGACCTTAACAGAACTCAGAGATCTCGGAGCGAGTATGAGGAACTACTTCTTGTCACGGGAACTGAACAAGTTCTTCGATAAGTAGGGCAGACATCCCGCATCCTATTTCAAAAATGGGATCTCGGAATGTAGTTTGGTTCCTCTAGTCAAGTAGATGATGTCACAGAGTAGATTCAGAGCATGGTCGAAGTTGAACTGGCAGGCGTACAGATAGATCAACGCTCTGCGACTCCGGTGATGTTGTTACGTGAGTCTGTGGAGCCTAGGAGGACGGTCGCCATCTACATAGGTCGCACCGAGGCTCAGGCGATAGTAGATGCAGTGCAGGGGGTGGAGCCGCCTCGTCCGTTGACCCATGACCTCATCCGAGACATACTCGATGTCGTCGGGGCTCGTGTGGACAGGGTTGTTATCACTACCTTGGTTGAGTCAACTTTTTATGCCGAACTAGAGTTGACGAGTTCTGGGTCGAAGCTGCATATCTCCTGCCGTCCTTCGGACGCTGTTGCAATTGCGGTCAGAGTTGGATCGCCAATCTTTGTGCTTGACGATCTGATTGCCAAGGAGGGCTTTGTCATCTCCAGTGAAATTGATGACATCGATGAACCGCTGGAGAACCCAGAGGAGATAGTCGGGGAGTTTCGGGACTTCCTGGACAAGATCAACCCTGAGGACTTCTCATAAATTGAACTTAAGTTGTGAGCGTGCAAGGAGTTGGAATCTCACAAACTCCCTGTAAATTCCAAATTTCTTCTAATCCGAGTTGTGGACTACCTAAATTTACGGTAACGTATTTCGTCCGTGTAATTACCATCCGCTAGGTGTGCAATCTGGGTGGAAGGAGACGAGGAGAGGGCAATGGAAGAGGGTTTCCGAGGGCCTCAGGCTTGTTCAATAGTAGGCATTTCCTACAGGCAACTTGACTACTGGGCAAGAACCGACCTTATCCGTCCTTCTGTTGCAGACGCGTCCGGAAGCGGTACGCAGCGTCTCTACTCCTACCAGGACCTTGTTCAGCTGAAGATCATAAAGCAACTCCTTGAGGCGGGACTGTCTCTGAAGGCCGTTCGGGCAGCGATGAAAGAGCTCAGGGTAATGCTCGTCGACGAACCGACGACCGGTGCGGACCTCATCGTCGTTGGCAATCGTTCTGTGTATCTGCGAGACGGAGAAGATCTAGTTGACCTTCTCCGTCGACAGCAGCTTGTCATGGGTATCGTGGTTTCGTTGACTGAACTTCATAGCGAGATCGACAGGACAATTGTGGATCTTTCGCCACATCAAGGACACGTGGACCAGCAGGTGCTTCCCTTTGTCGAATCCAATCTGGCCAGATCGGCGGTTTGAGAGTCCAGCCACACCGGCTGTTACATTCGTCAGCTTCTAGCTTCTTGACCGACTAACGGGTTTCACGCTTCCGGTTCGCTATAACATCTACCACTGTATATGAAACGAACCCCGCTTTTTGAACTCCACCGCGAACTAGGTGCCAAAATGGTGCCATTCGGAGGCTGGGAGATGCCACTGTCCTATTCGGATGGGACGGTGTCCGAACATATGGCCTGTCGCAGCAGTGCGGTTGTCTTCGATGTGTCTCACCTTGGAACCCTGCAACTTCAGGGCGAAGAGGTGTTTTCGCTGCTTCAGGAGCAGCTAAGTAACGACCTCAATAAGATCAGCCTAGGTCGGACACAGTACACGCACCTTCTCGATGATGAGGATGCTTCGGTGTTAGACGACATCATCGTATGGTGGGTTGATGAGGACTCGTTTTACGTGATTCCTAACGCCTCGAATACCGAAATCGTCCAACAAGCTATAGGAGGCACCGATACCACCTTGGATCGAGCCCTAATAGCCGTACAGGGGCCACGGGCTCGCGAGATCGTCGCCGTCGTCAGCCCCGAAGCCGCAGCGGTAGCAAAATTCCACGTTGTTCCTTTCACATTCCACGGTGAACCCTGTTTCAGTGCTGGAACCGGCTACACGGGCGAGGACGGAGTAGAGTGCCACGTTCCAGCATCGGTAGCAAATAGATTCTTCAACGAGGTTATGGCTGCTGGAGCTGTTCCCGCTGGCCTTGGAGCACGGGATACGCTGAGACTTGAGGCGGGCCTTCCACTTCACGGTCACGAACTCAAGCGCGGAGTAACACCCCCCGAAGCCAACCTTGATTGGGTAGTTGGATATAAGAAGTCCCATTTCAGAGGGCGCGAGGCAGTTGAATCTCGTAAAGCGCGTGGGTTGCGTTATCGGCTATTCGGAATCAGAGCACTAGGACGGCAACCCTTAAGAGACGGATCTGCCGTTTTCCTGGCTGGAAGATCCGTAGGCAATTTGACTAGCGGTAACTATTCGCCGGTCCTGCAGACCGGGATTGGGTTAGCCCTGCTCGAGCCAGCATTGACGGATGGACTCGAGGTTGAAGTTGAGATTCGTGGACGCAGAGTGCCCGCTCTGATCTGCAAGTACCCATTTATTCCATAGCGGGTACAAGAGTTTCAAATGTGAATCGATGAATGGAGGAGTAGTTGGGGAGCTTTGTCCCGCACACGGATCCAGAAATTGACGCAATGCTCGAATACCTAGAGCTTGGGTCGCTGGAGGCGCTTTATGGTGAAATCCCAGAGAGATTGAAGCTCGACGGACCTCTGAAGTTGGCAAAGGGGGTATCTGAGGTTGACACCCTTGCGCGCATGTCAGAGCTTGCTGCTGCCAATACTCCAGTTGGTAAGGACTTGGTGTGCTTTGCTGGTGGAGGTGCCTATGATCACGACCTCTCCACCGCCGCCATGGCCCTCGGTTCGCGTCCGGAGTTCGTTACCTCCTACACTCCCTACCAACCTGAGGTCGCTCAAGGGGTGCTACAGGCACTCTTCGAATTTCAAAGCCTCGTATGCAGGATCTCCGGCCTTGACCTATCCAATGCATCGCTCTATGACGGAGGATCAGCGCTTGTAGAGGCTGTGAATCTGGCTGCAAGCGCAACTAAGAGGCAGCGGGTCGTGCTCTCTCAGGCGCTAAATCCAAGCTTCAGGGAGATGGTCAAGACCTTCGCTAAAGGAACTGGCCACCAGATAGTTGAGGCCCCGCTAAAGGGCACAGTAACCGACCTCGATGCGATGGACCTTACCGACGCTGCTGCGATCTGTATCGGCTTTCCGAACTACCTAGGAGAGGTTGAAGATCTCCCAAGGCTAAGGAGCATGTGTGACGCTTCAGGTGCGTTGATGGTGGTCGTCTACGACCCGGTGTCGATCTCTGTCCTACGCACTCCGGGAGAGCTAGGAGCGGACATTGCTGTCGCCGAAGGACAGTCCCTCGGCCTGCCGCTCTCCTTCGGGGGCCCTTACTTAGGACTGTTCTCCGCTAAGACGGAATTCACGCGGCTCGTGCCTGGCCGCCTCGTTGGCAGGACAGTTGACCTCGATCACAAGACGGCATACGTTTCAACTTTGCGCACCCGTGAACAGGACATCAGACGCGAAAAGGCATCTTCCAACGTATGTACAAACCAGACTCTTATGGCTGTTCAGGCTTCGATCTACCTCAGTTGGTTGGGAAAGAGCGGATTCCGTGAGCTAGGACAACGATGTCATTCCGCTACCCGATACCTTGCAGGTCTGCTTACACAGATAGAAGGGGTGGAGGTGTTAGGACACTCCTATGTAAGGGAGTTTCCAATCCGCCTTCCTAAAGACGCCGACCAGGTGATATCTGAAATGGTGAGTGAGGGCTTCCTCGCAGGAATAGCCATCGGAGCCGGATTCGAAGGTACCGCAGTGGAGGGTTCTCTTCTGGTCACAGCGACCGAGAAGAGAACCAAGGCGGAAATCGACGGATTCGTCGATTCGTTGAGGAAGGTGCTCGGAAAGTGAAGCGATTCGAAGAAAATGCCGGAGGAGTTGCCAAGTCGTCTCCATTGGTCGGCCGCTCAGCAGAGCCGACCATATTCGAGTTGAGTTCGCCCGGACGAAGTGCCAGCAGCTTCCGGACAACTGGGATCACGCCAATTAATCCGGAGGAGAACCTCCCAAAGGGTTTGTTGCGGGATGAACCTCTGGAACTCCCCGAGGTCTCAGAAAGAGATCTGGTCGGCCATTACACCAGGTTGGCCTCCCGTCAGTACAGCGTCGACCTCGGCGCATATCCTCTCGGGTCATGTACGATGAAGTACAATCCGAAGTTTGCCGACTACGTGGCATCGATGTCCGGCCTGTCAGATGTACACCCATACTCCCCGGCTGCGCTAACACAGGGATGGCTGGAGCTCATAGCCGATGCAGAGGAGTACCTCTGTGAGGTAACGGGTATGGCCGCAGCAACGTTTCAGCCGGCAGCAGGGGCTGCCGGAGAGCTTACGGGACTGCTGATAATCGGTGCCTATCAAAGGCAGGTCGGCTCTAAAGCAAGAAAGATAATCATCCCCGACTCCGCTCACGGTACGAATCCAGCTTCGGTAACCCTCGGCGGCTTCGAGGTGGTCACTGTGCCAAGTGACTCACGTGGACTAGTTGACACTGCTGAACTTGCAAAAGTGCTCGATTCCGATATCGCCGGAATGATGATGACTAATCCAAATACCTTGGGCCTGTTTGAGATTGAAATAGCCGAGATAGCAGCCATGGTCCATGAAGTCGGTGGACTTATGTATTACGATGGCGCCAATCTCAATGCTGTGCTCGGGGTCTCAAGACCAGGAGATATGGGATTCGATATAGTTCACTCGAACCTGCACAAGACCTTCGCTACACCGCATGGTGGCGGGGGACCTGGCTCTGGCCCGGTAGCGGTCACTGAGCGCCTGGCCCCATTCCTTCCTGGCCCGAGACCAAGAAGGGTCACCGGCACCGACGGATGCGACACGTTGGAGTGGTTCGTGCCTGAATGCAGCATCGGCAGGGTACACAGCAACCACGGAAATACCGTGGTTGTGGCGCGCGCTCTGGCATACATGCTCTACAACGGCTCTGATGGGATGAGGCGGGTATCTGATATAGCGGTACTGAATGCCAACTGGCTTCGCAAGGCCATATCTTCAAGTTATGAAGTGCCTTTTGGAAACCTATGCATGCACGAATTCGTCGCCTCTGCAGCTTCTATTAGGAAAAAGACAGGCGCAAAAGCTCTCGACATAGCAAAGTCTCTACTTGGTGAGGGATTTCATGCCCCCACGGTCTACTTCCCGCTGGTGGTGGAGGAGGCGCTCATGTTGGAGCCAACCGAGACTGAGTCCCCTCAGACCTTGCAGGCGCTGGCTGACGCGCTTCTCAAAATTGCCTCGATAGCTGAGAATGAGGGATCCGCGCCCCTGCAGATGCAGCCAACTTCGACTCCGGTTCGACGCCTAGACGAGGCTGGCGCGGCTCGCCACCCGATACTTTCATACAGGCCAGAATCGAGTTGATCAGATGACGATTAGTACGACAAGATTAGGCAGGACTGGCATCACAGTCTCGGGGGCGTGCCTTGGCACAATGACTTTCGGGCTCCAATGCGACCTGCCTACATCAATTGCGATTCTCGACCGAGCATTCGAACTTGGTGTCTACTTCCTAGATACCGCTGATGTATATCCACTTGGTGGAGACTTCACCACGGTTGGCAGAACGGAAGAGATCATTGGCGACTGGATTGGAAGCCGGCGCGAGGAGTTGGTAATCGCTACCAAGTGCTTTGGAGCCATGGGCCCCTCACCGTTAAACAGGGGAAACTCCAAACGTCATATCAAACGTGCTGTCGAAGGTTCACTCCGTCGACTTCGTACGGACTACATAGACCTTTACCAGCTTCACAGGTTCGACCCAACTGTGTCCATTGATGAGACTATGGAGGCGCTGGATGATCTCGTGAGGGAGGGAAAGGTGCTCTATGTTGGCGCATCAAACTACCTCGCTTACCAGCTGGCTCTTTCGATCGGGCGATCCGATGCGCGGGATCTAGTCAGGTTCGTAACGGTTCAGCCACGCTACAACCTGCTCTTCCGAGAGATAGAGAGGGAACTACTTCCACTTTGTGACCTCGAGGGAATTGGAGTAATACCATTCAATCCGATTGCGGGAGGAATGCTTACTGGTAAGCACGATCGATCGGCTCCGCCACCAGAAGGATCTCGATTCATGCTGGGAAACGCTAAGACCGTATATCAGGAGAGGTACTGGAACAACCACGTCTTTGACACTGTGGATGAACTAGGGTCGATCGCCCGAGATGCGGGTCTCACTCTAACCCAGTTGAGCATCGCATGGGTGTCGAACAACCCAACCATTACAGCACCGATCATCGGCGCCTCCTCTCCGTCACAGCTCGACGAAACGGTGGGAGCGACTTCCATTCTGCTCGACGCGGACTTGATGACAAAGCTGAACGAGACCACGAGGATCTACCGCCAAGGTGACAAAGGTGCATAGCGGGTGCACCTCGGACTAACGTGGAGCCAACTCCACAAGATCATTCCGCTAGGTCTGGCTGCTCTTTCAAGATACGATCGAAAAGCGGTTGGAAGCTGAACCAACCAGCGCGTTCACTTCCCACCTGACCCCGCGTAAGTAGTGCCATTTCGTGGTCGATCAGTTTGGTCCTACCGGCCGCGTCAGCTAGTAGTTGACTGTGGCATGATCGGTCCATCGTTATAAACCACCAGACGGCCTCGTCAACGGTCTTTCCGACGGTCAGGAGTCCATGATTCCTGAGTATTGCTGCCTTGTTCGAACCGAGTGCATGGGAGATCCGCTTTCCCTCTTCGATGTCGAGTACGACACCGGTGTAGTCGTCAAAGAGGGCATGGTCCTGGTAGAAAGCGCATACATCTTGGGTGATGGGGTCGAGCTCCTTGCCCAGTGCGGAGAAGGCCTTACCGTAGATCGAATGCGCATGGGCTGCTGCCACTACATCTGGACGTGCCTGGTGCACTTGAGAATGGATGACGAATGCGGCTGTGTTTACAGGACGTTCGCCAACAACCACATCACCGTGATGGTTGACGCACAAAAGGTCTGAGACCGAGATCATTGAGAAATCCATGCCGAATGGGTTCACCCAGAACAACGATTCATCTTCTGGATCTCTAGCGGTTATGTGTCCAGCGACGCCTTCATCAAAACCGAACTTAGCAAATAACCGAAATGACGCTGCAAGTTTCAGCTTGCGATCTGCCCGCTCCTCCGCAAAAGTAGCAGCTTTATGGAAACTAGGAACTTTCAGATCCGCCATACCAACCCCCCGGTAACTTTCCTCACCAACGTAGCATGTTGGTGATGTCAAGCGACTTGCAATGGAGACGCTCGTTCGTCAAGACGTAGCACGCCTATCAAGATCTAGCTGTCCAAATCCTTCGGCAGCCAGCACGAAGAATGTGCCTACGTTAGGTATTGGAGGCCGAAACCGGACACCTAAATCAGCTGTGCGAGGACTCCTTATCAGCTTGGGTATCGTCTTGCGGGCCACTTCGTAAACCAAGAAGACCTCTACTTCGGCTGGAAGCCGGGCTCCTTGACTTGAGCGTCAACAGGGCGATTGCCAGGACCAGCGCGACACCGGTATCTACTGCGAGCTCCTCGATTCCGCGAGTGAAAGCCCGACTTGGTTCGTTTTGCGACGCCGAGAATTGCGCTCCAATAACCAAAATTCGTCGAACTGACGAAATGATTCCAATGATCAGGAAGCTCTTCAGCTGGAAGCCACCTTTTGAAAGGTGTGTCGCAACTGTACCAAGGAGTTCCATCAGGATGATTGCGAAAAGTCCATCGTTTAGTACCGTTGTCAACTGAGTCGTAATGTTTGCGTGCAGGTTAATTGCCATCAGGTCCCGTACCGCACCGACGAGGGTGAGGCCAGCCATCACGATCAGCAAGACACCCATTAGGACATAGACAAGCTTCTCGAAGTATCCGAGCATTTCGCCGGCGAATTTCTGTGATCGTTCGAGTGACACATCAACAAGATACGGCGTAGGTACGTCAAATGGTGCACTTATGCTCTTATCTTGTCTCAATTCGTCGAAGGAACCATCAGCACTGAATGACCGAAATCAATGGATCTCGGACCAGAAGGGCCGAAGCGGGCCTCGTAGTCGTCGCCGTTGTATGGGGTGCCACATTCACCTTGACCAAGGCCGCCCTTGCGCATATCGACGCTTCGTCCTTCCTCTTCTTGCGATTCGGCATCGCCGCTTTGGCTCTGGCCCTATATATGGCGCTATCTTCGGGATTGACGGGACTGAAGCCGACACGTGCCGATCTCAAGTGGGGACTAGTTCTAGGCGGCTTGATGTGGATAGGATACTTTTCACAGACCGAAGGGCTCCGGTTCGTCTCCGCTTCTGTATCGGGCCTACTAACTGGACTCTCAGTGGTCATAGTCCCATTCGCCTCAAGACTATTTAATAGGCCAGTACATAAAAGAGCAGTTACTGCCTCGATTATCGCTCTGGCTGGAAGTGCTCTTGTAGCAGGCTTCGGGCGCATTGGAAATCCAGAAGGAGTTGTCCTTACGCTCGTCTGTGCGATCGCCTTTGCACTTCAGATAGCCGTGACTGACCTCTGCATCGGATTTACGGACGCCAGGCGTCTTGTACTTATCCAGCTGTCTGTTGTAGCCCTTCTTAGTCTGCTGGAAGCCTCCTTCAGCGGAGTCAACGTTGCAGTAGCTGTAACCAAGATCGGACAACCATCGGTAGCTGCGGCTTTATTTGTAAATGCTCTACTCGGAACCACAGTTGCTTACCTGGTCCAAACCCACGTTCAGCGGATCTTGAGCGCTACCCAAGTTGGAGTGATCGTATCGCTCGAACCAGGTTTTGCACTCATCGTCTCGTGGCTGGTTGGGTATGCTCCAACTGGACTCGAGGTGGTCGGCGCCTGCTTGATACTCGCTGGAGTCGTATTCGCGTCGCTTTGACAAAGAGCAAGTCAGCTGATGCTTCTAATAATTGTGGTGCATTGGCAGTGGACTAATACCGGTATTAGCTGCGCCATATTAGGGTCACAAGTCACAACTACAGGGAAATCACAATAGAGACGTGCAGAGAGGTTGCCGATGTGATTAACGTTAATGGTATTGCAGTGTCTCCGCCAATATGATCTGAAGAGATGGGATGAGGTGAATGGAGGCTTTTCAAATAGACGAATCAGAGGTGTCGTGGCCACGTAAACATGAAGTAGCCAAGGGGCGGTCTTCTTCTAAGCCCACTGCCTCAAGGTTTGTTCGTGATTTTGTCGAACTCGATGCGCCTTTTGGCAAAGTTCGCTCGGCCTTCCTCGATGCAGGTTCCACTTGGCTCGGGCCGTTGGCCTCGGATGCCGGAGCAGAGGGTGAGCGTTTGAGGATGCGGATAGGTGTCGGCGATAATGGCGATACTGTGCTCTCCAAGGAGGTGCATCTCGTCGTATCTCAGCCACGGGAATCCAAGGGTGAGCTGCTAGTTTCGCTCACATGGGAGGCTAATCAAGGAACCTGGCTCTTTCCTAGACTGGATGCTGACATGGGCTTGGCTCCAATTGGTGACGGCATCTGCCAGCTCTGGTTGGATGGTACTTACAAGCCGCCGCTTGGACGAACTGGACAGTTTCTGGACCAAGCACTGCTCCACCGGGTGGCCGAGTCCACTGTGAGAGGATTCCTCATCAGGGTCGCAAGGTCCCTCGAAGAGATCGGGAACAGGTAGACCAAAGTTGATGCTCATAAAGGCATTCGATACGGTCCTTCTCAACCGCCATCTATCGTATATTTCCGCTTAATCGCGCCATACTAGGTACATTTGCAATGCCACAGGTTGCCATATTGTTTATAATCCACCCAGTTTTATTGTTCCAATAAATTAGAGTCATTCGGCACTTGTGCGTAGGGTATAAAGTCCCAATTCTCATATTTTGCAAGGGGCCGAATCTACATTCGGTCTGCAAATAGTTGACCGATCCTCTCAATCTGAAGTACGTCTAGCAGCTCTTCAACAAGTCTGAGCGAATCGTCTCTGGGACGTGCTGACCATAGTTGTCAACCGTATTCACTGCCCACACTTAT
>JABEUN010000011.1 GCA_013044385.1 Acidimicrobiaceae bacterium | reverse complement strand
TTCGGCGTTTGGCGCAGCTACGGCAACCATGAGGTGACCTCCGAGGAGCTGGTGAAGATGCTGGGCGGTGAGCCAGTCGGTCCGTGGAAGATGACCAAGAGGGACGGCACTGGAACCTACGACGTGATGGCCGGCTTTGACTACGACGAAAACAAGATCGTTATCGAGTATGTCGACAAGGGTGTTCCGAGGCTTCGTCAACTTCGCTATGTCCGGGTCAAGACGTATGACTTCCCCTTCCCCAGCGAGGCAGAGTCATCCCAAGATGATTCCGAGTGGGCCGAGTATGGCGAGGTGGCAGCTCCGGGAGCCGGGAGGCGAAAGGGAGGACTTGGACTTTAGGCCCTCCGTTGGCGGGTTTCGCACGTGTGTCTCTCTCGCATATCTATCGGCCATGATGGAAAGATCACACGCAGCAATGGGTTTGACAGTCGGAGCAGGCATCGGGCTTGCAGCGTTCGGGGTCGATTCTTCAACCTGGCTGATACCGGCGATAGCGGTATGCGGTGCGGCAATACTGCCCGATATCGACGAACCGAACTCGAGCGTATCGAGGGAGTTCGGACTGATGAGCCGGGGCTTTTCGACTCTGGTCAACAAGCTCGCCGGAGGACACTGCAAACTGACCCATTCCATTTTGGGCCTGGCGATTGTGATGGTGCTCCTCGGACTGTCGGCATTGGGACGCGAAGAGTCGGCGATCCTATTCGGGTTGCTTGCAGCGAGCGCATGGCGGATAGTGCTTCCCAGGATCTTCGGTCTCAAGCGGCTGTTTGTGCTTGTTGGAGCGGGAGGCGGATGGTACTTCTACCATTCTCATCTCATCGGTGACCCCTGGTTGATCGCACTGGTGGGTGTGGGCTGGCTGGTGCATCTGCTGGGCGACTACCTGACCGCAGGTGGCATTCCGCTGCTGTATCCGCGTGAGCATATGGCATCGTGTCCGATATTCGGTGCTACGGGCTCGGGTCTCGAGACCGTGTTTGCCACGGTGCTGTATGCCGGTGTGGGCGTAGGATTGGCCTTGTGGTACTCGCACCATTCACAGATCACGGCGATCCACTCCTTTTTGACGCAGTGGCGGTAGGAATACGAGTTGCACGGCGGTACTGTCCGTTACGATCCAAGCTTCTATAGGACTCAGATCGTCCGGCGCATCCCCGCTCCAGGCGTTTTCCTGCGCAAGGCGCTGTCAATCGTCCTCTCCGCTTCAAGACGTCCGATCTCGGCTTGCTGGGCTGCATTCAGTAGCCACCCCCTCAAATCAGCCTCACCAAAGCCCTTGCCTATGAACCGGGTGAGATAGAAAGCGTGCTGGTTCAGCGTGTAGTTTCGCTGGCCCTTTGGTGCAGACGCTATCTGTTCGAGGCGGCTTTGTATCGTGGCCAGCACGGTGGTCGGAATCTCGTCGGTGGGCTTCATGCAGCGATACTCGGGGCGGGGTTCAACGGGTTGTGCCTTGCACCTCTCTATGAGCCAAGCGGGTGCAGGAAGCAACTTGTCCGGCAGCTGTCTCCACCTGTAATATCCCGCCTTGGTCATACTCGGTGCGGCTACGACCGATCCACCCTCAGCCTTGATGTCGATCCCAGGCGCTATCACGCTGACCGAGGTCTTGAGCTTCACGGCTTCGGGTAGCAAGTAGTAGATGTGAAGACCACCCGAAGCCGTCGATACCACCCCTGCTCCGTAGCCTCGAGTTCCCTTTGGAAGTACCATGCCTTTGCTCTTCAGCTCAGCCAGTGCATGGTATCCGTTCGGGCCGCCTTCGTGGCAGTCGATGTCGACGACGACCAGACGACTGATCTCCCCGGTCCGGATTGCGATATTCAGTCCAATGTTGTCGAACATGTGCTGGAGAACTTCCTTGTCGGTGGTTGCATCCAGCAGACCGTGGGATCCCTTGGTGGGAACCTTCGCATTGACAGCTAACGGGAAGGTCGCCCACCCCCTCCTTGCGTACACGGCTACGGCAGCGAAGAGTAGTGGGCGGTCTCGGAATGATCTTGGGTGCCGAGGCGACCCTGTTCCATCGTGTTCATGAGTTGTCGTTGTCATGTCAATACATATGCGCCGAGGTCGGTCGGAGCGACGCTGCAAATGTCCCTGGTGTGGAAGTGGCGCATATATATCGGACAGCATCACGAAGGAGATTGTGAAAATGTCCGAAGACGAAGTCTCGACCAGCCAGAACGGCGCCGCTGACGACACGGTTACAGCGTTCGCATCAGTGTCCAAAGCCTGGGATAGACGCCAGCAGACTCGCCTCTATCGGCGGAGTCGGAGATATGACTCCGCCCGAGCCGCAGAAGCGGACCTGGCGTTCCGGCTTGCGTGGGATACCTACCTCGCTTGTAGAGACGCAGCCGAGGTGGAGGTCAGCAGGAGACGAAGCCACAACCGCAAATGAGAGCGGCTCGTTTTGGCGTGACGGTCTTTGTACTCCTCCTTCTTTCTCCGTAGCCCTGACGTGCGATGGAGGTTGAGACGAGGGACGTGGAAGAGGGCGGTTGGACTGATGGGGAAGATCCGCAAAATGCGACGAGGTCTACTTGGGAGGGTGACCATGGGAAAGATGTTGATTTGGTGGGGAGATCTGAAGGACTCCGATATTTGCAGGAGGCGTAGACGCAGGCGGAACTTCTCTCACCACATCGCAAGGCGCAGGGAACTGCGGGAGTGGATGAAAGACGAAGGAGTGGCTGACGTATGACAAGCGATACGGGATCTGGAAAGAACCCCTCAGGACTGCCATGAAGCTTTGCGGATAGGTGACGCTGCAAGAAATCTCCGGACGTGTGAAACCAGTGCATACATCTCAGACATCAGCATCGAACAAGGAGACGCCAAGATGGACACAGACATGAGCAACGCACTACGAGCACCATTCGATCCGGACTTCATTTCCAAACTGCCGAGGATCACCTGCGGAGATTGC